>NZ_JBFRYH010000007.1:0-47403 GCF_040984445.1 Streptococcus handemini | reverse complement strand
CGAGACTTTGGGAAAGGCATTAGGTGACATCAACCACCGACCACGAAAATGTTTAGCTTACAGAACCGCTGTTGAAGCTCTCTTGAATGAGTTCGAATAAAGGTTGCACTTTTTCTTGCAATTTGTCGTATCCAAACAGACCCTCAATCGATTTTTTAATTCACATTTTGGCTTACCTTTTGGAAAGTATCTCCAAGAAAAAAGATTTGAAGTTTTTGAAGAGAATTTGGTCAGTACGGAAGAGTCTATCAATTCTTTAGTCTATGAGGCAGGCTTTAAAAATATCAACTCCTTTAACAGATTGTTTAAGTCTAAGTATGGAGAATCTCCTCATGTTTGGCGTGAGAACCATCGACGGGAAAGGACTGAGCCTGAAAAGGTAGAAAACAGCTTAGTCGATGAAGATTTTTTTGAATTGCAACAGAAAAGCGAATTCAACTATATAATTGGCAATCAAGTTTGGATAACAAATCAGCAAAAAATGATATGGTCCATATCTCATCCGTCAGACCTCTTAGGACCAGTAGCACAAGAGAAACTGGATAAGATTTTAGAAGTTATTACAATTTCAGTTTTGCGGTTTGAGCTGGACTTATCGAAACAGCCTAGTTGGATTTATTTAGCAGTGCTTACTGAGTGTCTACAGAGACATATTCATCCTTGTTTGGTCATTCAGCTTGGAAACATAGTGGAGGTGAATAAAGTCATGTCTTTTCTCAAACAACTGATACTTGAGAAAAGAATGAATTTTAAAAATTGGCAGTTTGAAATTAAATTTGACCAAGAGCTTGAAGAATGGCCAAATGAATACAATCGATTTTATAGTTTTATCAAGGAGAATTTTCTTGATGGCCAATGTGGAATTGGTAATGTATCGTATCAGGAAAGCAAGGAGACATTACTTGCCAGGCTAAGTTTGCTTCAGTCGATTGATTTTGTAGGTATAACAGTTCTTCCTGAAATTGATCACTTTAGCCTTTATTCACGTCGCAATCAAATCGTTTCCCATTCAAGTTTAAGTAATATAAGTGCCGTAGTTTCAGGAATCATAGAATTTCTCAGAGCACACCTTCCGATGACTTCTCTTTTTTTGAGTCAATTTGGTTTGACTGGTGGTGAGAAGGATGAAATCAATGATCATATCTATTTAGCTTCTTATCATCTAGCATTTGTGAATGCATTTATAGAAATGGTTGATGGAATTGGCGGTTATACCTTATTAGATTCCCTGCATAAGAGTGAAGGGGAATTTGTAGGTTCACCTGGTTTAGTTACCAAATCAGGCTTGCTCAAAGCTCCATTACATGCCCTTAGCTTTCAGGAACGACTCTATTCATATATATTGACAAAAGAAGATAATTTTCTTGTTTCATATGACGGAAATGAGAACTATAGGTTATTGGCTTTTCAGTACCAACCAGTAAATGATTACTATTCGAGCGATAAAGATATTAATATTTATCACCATCAACAAAATATCTTTAATGCTAAAAATGATTTGATACAGTTTGAAATCTCCAATGTTTTAAACGGTATTTATAAGTTGACATATTATGTACTTGATAATGACAACGGAAGTGGTCCAGAGGTCCAGAGGAAATTTACAGGATTAGATCAATTAGATCGAAAAATGATTAATTTTTTGGAAACACAATACCGTCCTAGGATTTATCAAAAAAAAATTTCAGTTAAGGATAATAAAATTATTGAAAAATTGATTTTGAAGCCGTTTGAAGTCTTATTTGTAGAGATTGAAAAAGAAATTTTTTAATAAGGAATTGTAGAATAGAAAGAGTAGGTGAGATGATGAATTTTATGAATCCATGGAGTCATATTGAGATCTATCCACTGAGGAAAAATGAGCAATTACAATTTTTTGATACAAAGATTCGGATTATCTATTCTTTGGTGGGTAGTGTCAACATTAAAAGGAACGATTTTGAAACTATTCTAGGATCTGATGATTTTTACCTTATTTCACGATTAACAAAATACGATATTTCAAAAACGAAAGGAAAAGTTTATTGCTTTTCATTTGAGCATTTCCAAAAAGATACTGAGCAGATAGATTATCTGTTTCAAGGGGATTCAGTCAATAAAGTAAAACGAACAGACTTTGAAGTAGTACAAAGGTTGAAACAGCTGTTACTCTTGAAGGTTAGTCCGTCCTCATCTTCCTCAAGTCAAATTTATAAAGAGTATTTTTCTCTAGTACATACTTTGGAAAAATACTATGCTAGTCCAATTGTTTTTTCTGAAACAAAGCATGGAAAAAGTAGGGTTGAGGATATAAAACAGTATATCGATCACTATTTTGATCAGGACTTGACACTTTCCTCTCTCGCACAGAGAGTTTACATATCTGAGCAATATTTATCCAAAATTTTCAAAGATGAAGTTGGAATTGGGGTTTCAGAATATATCATAAAAAGGCGCTTGGAAAAAGTGCGTCGATTATTAACGGAATCAGAACTCGCTATTACAGATATCGCTTTTTCAGCTGGCTTTAGTAATATTAATTCTTTTAATCGTTTGTTTAAAAAATATCAAGGATTAACACCAAGTCTCTATCGACAGGAAACCAAGCAGAATATTGTATTGAAACACAATAAGAATGAACTGATGAGAGAGGACTACAAAGAAATTAAGAATGTTATTGAAAATGAGTTACAAGAATTGCATCATTCAACGATTGAGATTGATATTCGGCAGTTTCAACCCTTTCATCATGATAAATTACTGATTAACCTAGGCTATGCCGAAGATTTACTTCACCGTTCCTATTTCAAGAGCATTAAACCGATTGGTAATTATACTAATTTTAAATATGGTCGTGTATGGGGAATTATTGGTCAGAAATTGATGCCTAAAATAGATGGCATGTTTGATTTTACGAAGGTAGATGAAGTTATTCAGGCTATTTTAGACCTTGGTTTAAAGCCTTTTCTTGAGTTGGGAATCAAAGGAAAAGTAGTACATGGTGCCAATCGTCAGGTTGTTAAACAAACGCTTCTAGAATTACCAAGCCAATCTTTTGATGAGTTACTTGAGCGCTATCAAGCTTTACTTTCTCATTTAATCAATCGATATGGTAGGGAAAGAGCTGCTACTTGGATATTTGAAGTTTGGAAACCAAATTCGATTGTCTTGGAGTCTACTCATCAAGCTGAATTAGCCCTCTTTACGACTTCTGAAAAAGAGATTGACATTTGCTGTGATACGGATTATTTTGTACTATTTCAGGCTGTTCAACAATTAGTTAAAGGAGTTATTCCTGGTGCGAAAGTGGGGGGGTGTGGTATTAGTATGGATATTGAAGGTCAAGAAATGCAGAATTTCGTAACGGCTTGGTCCAAGCAAAAGATTCAGCCAGATTTTCTAAGTATCTATGTCTTTCCAATGGATACAGTAAAAGATAGGGCACTTCAGCATGTAGATTTTTACATTTCCCCTGATTCAGATTTCTTGATTCGTTCGGTTCAAACAGTACAATCATTGTTAAAGCATTTAAAATGGCAACCAGAACTTTACATTTCTGAATTTAATGTCACGATTTCCAGTCGCGATATTATAAATGATACGAGTTTTAAGGGACCTTATATTTTAAAAAATACTTTACCAATTATATCTGAAGTGGATATGTTGGGCTACTGGCAATTGTCTGATTTCCCTAGTGTTTCGATAGATATCTCTGAAGATGAAATTTTTGGTGGTTCAGGCTTGGTTACTAAAAGTGGTATACCGAAACCAGCTTTCTATGCTTTTGAATTTTTAAGTTTACTAGGTACAGATTTACTTTACCAAGCAGATGGCATTGTTGTTACAAAAAAAGGTTCTCGACTTCAACTGTTGTCCTATCATTACGCTCATTTAAATAGCCAATATTACTATGTTGACGAGAAAATGTTTGATAAAAATAATGCAAATGAAATGTTTGAGCAGGATGGAAATCTAAAATTATCTGTTCATATAAGAGGTATAAATGAAGGTAGGAATTATCATCTCAAAAGAAGATTGATGGGAATTGATTCTGGTGCTATCTTGGGAGAAGCAAATCAGTTTAGCCCATTTACTCATTATCGTTTAGAAGAAATAGACTATATGAAACATCGTTGTATTCCAAAGCTCAATCATCAAATTATACTAGCTGAAGATGGTGTATTAAACCTACAGATAGATTTACAACCACATGAAATGGTCTTTTTTGAAATCGAATTATATTAAAATAATATGATTATAATTTAATCTTATTTCATTTAACAATAAATTAGTTGAAAAACGTATCAAAATGATGCGTTTTTTTTGCTAGTTTTCAAAATATGGAAGCGGTATCATATAATCAAAGATAAGTAAAGGAGAAAGTATGAAACTTTATTTAATTAGACATGGGGAAACTTATCTAAATAAGTATAAGCGGATGCAAGGATGGTCTGATAGTCCGCTAACAGAAAAAGGTATTGAAATGGCTAAGCAATGTGGTCAGCGATTGAAAGAATACCCTATTAGCCATATGATTACTACCGATTTGGGACGGACTATTGAAACCGGAAGAATAATTGGCTCTATCCTTAATTTGACAGATAAAGTGAGGCAAATGAAGGCCTTTCGAGAAACCTTTTTTGGTTCATTTGAGGGTAGTTTTGGTAATGAAACATGGTCAACAGTTGCTAAATCAGCTGGTTTTACATCAGTAATAGATTTTTATCAATCTTCGAGCATAGCTGAAGTTATGGATTACTTCCATGAGGTTGATTCTACAGGAGATGCGGAGGATTACCAGGCATTTATTTCTCGAATTCAAGATGGTTTGAAACAGCTTGAGGAACAATACGGTTCCGACGATCATATTGTTCTAGTGACTCATGGAAATGTCATTCGCAATATCGCCTATCTAATAGATCCGACTATAGATTTAGCTGAGGAGCTTGTCAATGCTGGTATTACTATATTAGAGTTAACACTTGAGGGGCGAACATTACTTTCGTACAATAACAATTCTATCTAAAAATGGAGGAAGAATAATGAAGTATCAAGCACTCATTGATGGTATTTTGGAGGGTGTTGGTGGCAAAGCTAATGTCATCAGTGCAACACACTGTTTTACGCGTTTACGACTACAGTTTAAAGACTATGAAATAGTCGACGATGATAAAGTCAAGGCAGTAAAAGGTGTTGTAGGTCTCAATAAACAGGGTAAGGAGTACCAGATTATTATTGGTACTGAAGTTGGTAATTTATATCCAGAGTTCATCCAAGCAACCAACTTAAAAGCGCAAGCTCAGTTGGATGTCAAGGAATCAGAAGCTGATGAAAAACTATTTGATAAGCTTGTGGGAATCATTGTTGGAACATTTGTGCCATTAATTGGTTTGATTGCTGCTGGAGGTACTATTAAAGGCTTGCTATCTGTATTGGTACAAATAAAGTTATTGACCAATGATTCGAGCACATATATTGTACTCTACGCTGCAGCTAATGCTATTTTCTATTTTTTCCCAATATTCATTGGATTTACAGCAGGTAAGAAATTTGGAGCGACACCTTATCTATCTGCTTTAGTTGGTTCTGTTTTGGTATATCCTACATTACTAACTGCAGCTAGTGAAAAAGTAGCAGGGAATTTCTTTGGTCTTCCATTGACATTTCTTGATTACGCAAATACAGTTTTGCCGGCAATTTTTGCAGCCTGGCTAGTGTCTGTTCTTGAAAGATTCTTCAGAAAGCAGTTGCCACATGTCTTGCAAATGGTGTTCGTTCCGTTCTTCACTATCTTGGTTGCAGTACCAATCGTTTTATTAGTGGTAGGTCCATTGGTAACTATTTTTTCAGGTTGGTTATCAACCGGATTAGAATGGATTTTCAATTTTAGTCCAATCTTGACTGGTATTATTTTTGGTGGATTATGGTCAGTTATTATTCTATTTGGTCTTGCTTGGGGAGTTGTACCAATTCTTATCAACTATACCATTCAGTATGGTTACGACCCAATTTACGGTATGTTAGCCCCCGCAGCTTTGGGGATGGCAGGAGCAGTATTTGCAGTTGCTTTAAAATCTAAAAATGCAGAAATCAAATCGCTCGGAATTTCTACGGGAGTTACGGCTCTACTTGGTGTAACCGAACCAGCTATGTATGGTATTGCTATTCCCTCTAAGAAAACCTTTGTTTTTGCCTCTATGGGTACGGCAATTTCAGGAGCAATCGCTGGACTGATGGGAG
This sequence comes from Streptococcus handemini, assembly GCF_040984445.1. Classification (NCBI taxonomy): domain Bacteria; kingdom Bacillati; phylum Bacillota; class Bacilli; order Lactobacillales; family Streptococcaceae; genus Streptococcus; species Streptococcus handemini. Next base: position 41,184 of record NZ_JBFRYH010000007.1, on the reverse strand, counting down.
TAAAAATTTTTGCTCCAGGGTTGAGTGGGGTCTTTAATGTCTTTGCCTATTTCGGAGGTGAGAATCTAGGTCAAAATGTTTTTTGGGGTATTGCAACACTAGTTATTGCTTTTATATCAGCTTTTATTCTGACTTATCTTTTCTCGGGTTGGAACGATAAAGAGTTTGAATCAAAAATTGCTGGCAAATAATTCAGTATACTAATAAGCTTGCCTCTACATAGTTAGCAGAGCAAGCTTTTTTATCTAGGAGAATTATATGAATCATCAATCACATATTTTCCCATTTCTATGGGTAAAGGGAGAACCAATAAACCGAATTAAGGAAGAAATCAGACGGATTAAGGAATCCAACATTGATGAATTTGTTGTGGAATCACGTACTCATCCCCAATTTTTAGAAGAGCAGTGGTGGAGCGATTTCAAGGAGATTTTAGATTATGCCAAAGAGTTAGATATGAAGGTTTGGTTATTGGATGATGCTCATTTTCCGACAGGCTATGCCAATGGCGCCATGAAACATTCTCCTTATCTCCGTAAACAATATCTGTATTATAGTGCAATTGACTTATATAGTGAAGGTTTTGAGCTTACTCTTAATCTCGAACTACTTCGTAAACCAAAAAGAAAGTGGTCAGATAGAAAGCGTTCAGAGTGTTACTATCAATCTTTAGAGGATAATGAGATTCAAGCAATTATTGCTTATCCGTTATTAGAAAATAATATAGTTTCAGAGGATGGGATTGATTTAAGTATTTATAAAAGTCAACAGTTTTTCGACTGCCTCCTACCAGCCGGAACATGGAGAGTCTATGTAATTTATAGCACGTATGAAAATGGTGGACAGGCTGATTATATCGATATGCTACAAAAAGACTCAGTTCGATTATTGATTGATACTGTTTACCAACCACATTTTGCATATTTTAAAGAGTGTTTTGGAAATGTTTTCCGTGGCTTCTTTTCAGATGAACCTGGTTTTGGCAATGCGACTGGGTTTAGTAAGGATGAAATCATCGGGAAAAAGGCTATGGCTTTACCTTGGAGTCAGGAAATTGCTGAGATATTAGCTCATGACAGAATGAGTTTGCCCTTCCTATGGGCTACTAGCAAGGAAAATCACTTATCCAGAAGTATCCGTCTCAACTATATGAATCTTATTACTGATTTATACAGCCAAAATTTCAGCCAACAAATAGGAAATTGGTGTCGTGAACGCGGCATCGAATATATTGGTCATATCATTGAGGACAATAATATGCACTCTAGATTAGGTACTGGTGCTGGTCACTATTTTAAGGCTATGGAAGGCCAAACTATGGCAGGGATAGATATTATCAGTAGCCAGATTACTATCGGTGGTGATGAAACATGGCGAACTAATTCCTCTCAAAATGATGGGCAATTTTATCATTACTGTCTACCTAAATTGGCAGATTCGTCTGCTCAGCTGGATCCTGTAAAACAATTTCAAGCCTTTTGCGAGCTTTACGGAGCCTATGGCTGGCAACTCAGCAGCAGAAACATGAAATGGATTTTGGATGCCCTTTTAGTTCGCGGTGTGACTAATTTTGTTCCCCATGCCTTTTCAATGGCTTCCTTTCCAGATTTTGATTCTCCTCCGCATTTTTATGCTAACGGTTTTAATCCACAATTTTCTCTTTTCAGCAAGTTAATGGAATATATGGGAAAGGCTTCGGATATCATTTCAGGAGGTCGTTCTACAGCTAAAATAGCGATTCTCTATCACGGTGAGTTGGAGTGGATTGGCGATTATATGAAAATACAGGAACCGTCCATGATTTTATCTCAAGCTCAAATTGATTTCCTTTATTTACCAAGTAATTGGCTCAAAAAGGTTCAGGTCAATAGAACAGGATTCCAACTCCAACAGCATCAGTTTGAAAAATTAATTATTCCCCAAACAGATCGCTTACCTTATATTGTTTATGATTTTATCCAAACTTTACCGAAAGACAAAGTGATTTTTATTAATGAAATACCAGAGATAGTAGTATTAGAAAGAGGCGATATGCCTGTAAAAATGACGGACTATATTTGTCTAGATTTGGATAATCTAGCTCAAGAATTACTTACTTACAGGTTGATACAAGCTGATTCAATACGAATGAAATTGGCTGCTCGACAGCAAATCAAAAATGGTGAAGCTTATCTGATTTTGCATAACGAATCGTTAACAGATTCTTACACGGTTGAGCTACCTACTGGATATCAGCAACTCGATATTGATACTGGTAAACTATCTGGTGTTTCGACTGTGCAAACTTTATTTCCTTATCAATTTGGTATTTATCAATACATTGAAGAATCCCAAGCTTTAGATGAAAAAGCACTATCCATTCAATTATTTGAGAGTTTTTCTAAACTTTGGGAAATTGAATTAGTCAATACTAAAGGTGAAAAAATTACTCTTCAATCGACTAAAAAACTACCCCATTTAGGACAGCACTATCCAACCTTTAGTGGAACAATTTTCTATAGAAATCAAATTGTATTAGATGCTAAACAGTCGTACCAACTGATTATAGATAGAGTTTTTGATGGAGCTATCATAAAATTAAATAATCACGAAGTTGCTACTTTAATTGCCCCACCATATCAAGTCCAGCTAGATGCTTACTTGAAAGAAGGACATAATGAATTGGAAATCATAGTTCCAACAACAGCAGACAGACAACTAGCTAATGAGAAGTTATTCATCAATCAATTTGAGCCGATGGAGCCAATAGGAATAGTTGGACAAGTGAGAGTGGTTCAAAGTAACTAAAAAGTGTAATTACTATTGGTGCAATCTTACTCTGATTTCTGGAGGAAAGGTAAAAACTAAAGAGTAAATGAAATAAAATGTATCAAGAGTTTTTCTAACTCTATTGACAAAATAAGCTCCCGATTAGAATTACTTCGCTTATGAATATAGGTTCTAAGAAAAGTCAATAGTTTCGTGTGAAATCATAGTCGTTTGATGGTTAGTAGCTGTTCCAATCCAGCTTCTAGCATTTTCTGAAGGCTGGGATAGAGTAAAAGAAGCTCATAGGCGTAGTCAGAATGCATTCCAATGAACTTATCTAATTCAGAGAAAATAATATCCAGACAGCGTGTGTACTGGACTTTCCAATCAGTTTGTTTCTTCTTGAGACAGTGAATATGTCTTATCAGAATTTTCAGTTCTTCTTGACTGTTATCATAACGAAATTGTTCATGATTAGGGTCTGAAAGTAGCTTAAGAGCAATGGTACGAGCATCCTTCTTATCTGTTTTAGTTTTACGAAGAGATACGGATTTGGCAAATTCCTTAAAAGGAAGTCTAAGAGATTAAAGGCATAGTGTCCCGTATCTTCAAGTGCGATGAGATAATCTGGTTTAAACTGATTTAGAATATTGGGCAAGAGTTCAAATCCAGTTTTACTATTTGAAAAAGTGACCGGTTTGAGAAGGAGTTTACCTTGGTCATCCAAGACAGCTACATCGTGTTTGTTTTTAGCGACATTAATGCCAACGTAAAGCATATGTACACCTCCCTTATGATATTCAAGCACACTTGGTAATCCACGAACTTTTTGCCTTGTTCCCTTACACGAGATAAAACGTCACTGCGTTATCAAACTCATTACTAATTGAAACAAAAAGCTGTGGTTAGAGCCTTTCAAGAGTCGTCAAGCGATTGGAAAACAAACTAATCCACAGTGGCTTATTCCAAGTGTAACACTTGGGCTCTGGCAGTAGCTAACTGCACTAAATATAATATAAGGAGATAGTCTATGTCAAGCAAAGTAAAACGCGGAGTAGCATTGTATAGCTATTCAGGTGAGTACGGAAAAACAATGAATTTGGAGGATTGCTTCAAGGATATGTACGATATGGGAGCAACTGGTATTGAAATTTTAGCCAATTCTCATATTGATTCATATCCCAAATTGAGCGATGATTATTTAGAAAAATGGCAAAGACTCTGTAAACAATACCAGATTGAGCCAGTAGAATATGGACATTGGATTGACACACGTCTCTATAAAAATCGTGATATTTCTATGGAAGAAGCACGAGAAATGTTGATTAATGATTTCAAAATTGCCCATAAGCTAGGATTTAAAATTCTTCGGACAAAGATGGGAGTTATCAATGGTGAATTAGCACCCGTCGAAAACTGGCGTGAAATCGTCAAGAGTGTTTTGGCAGATGCAGAAAAATACAATGTTATCATGTGTCCAGAAATTCACCTGACAACTGTTTTAGCAGATCAGTTTGTTCAAGACTATGTTGACTTTATCAAAGAAACTGGAACTAAGCACTTCGGATTGAATGTTGACCTTAGTGTTTTCCAAAATCGTTTTGATGTACCTGGTGTACTGGTTTTCAATCCTGATTGCAAACATTCTCTTCCAGAAGAAATCATTCCACTTTTGCCCTATATCAAATGTATTCATGCTAAATTCAATAAGATGGATGATGATTTCAACGAACTAACTATTCCTTATCCAGAAATTCTTAACCTCTTAAAAGAGCACGACTGGGAAGGGTATTTGCTCAGCGAATACGAAGGAGTTAATAAAGAGCTTGAAGGCTATGTTTCACAAGAATTACGAAAACATCATGTTATGATGAAACGAATCTTGGGACATTAAGGAGGAAAAGTATGCTAGAATCACAAGTTATTCAATATCGCGGTTTTCATAATATCATCAAACACGGTGAGGTAGTTGGTTTCCAAATCTGTGTCCGATCAGACTACTATCGAGGTGTTTGGCTCAGCCAGTTACGGCCAGGGAAAGTCATTGTGGACGGAGTGACCTATGCTAAAGAAGAGGTCATTTGGGAAATTAATGGAAAAGAGTATACGATAGAAGAATTATCTCAGGCTTCTAAGGATTTTTGGAGAGTGACAGATGTTGCTACCTTAAAAATCTATCAAGAGGGAGGCTTAAGCCAAGGTTTCCATGATGTATCTGTCCGCTTTGCGGCAAGTTGTTCCTATATGCCACCGTTTTTAGATCAGTTTGACGAAGAAGGTGAAGATAGAAGTTTCAATGGTGGTACCTATACACGAGAGAATATGATTATTGTATAGACATTAAGAGTTAGAAAGCTGAGTTGGATTCACATTGTTGCGACCAATCTGGCTAGGACTATGTTAAATAGTTACTCATAGTTATCTATTAAATGGCATATTCCAACTAATTAATGGGTTGAGACTAGATTCTATACTATGACACAGGAAAAGGTATAAGCATATAATAAATTGGTTGTTTTACTAAACATGGGGATTCACCTCATGTTTTTTTGTCATTTACTTTTCCGTAGTATACTGTTAGTAAAAAGTAAAACTGGAGGCTACCCTGATGACCCAATCTATCGTTCCTTTGAAAACTTCCCCATCTCATCGTTTAGATAAGAAAAACAAAAATGAGCTGGTGCTGAAACTGCGGATTGGACAACTTGAACTAAGCTTGTTTCAGGCTCCTCACCAAGAAACACTAGAAACTATTTTGGATAAGGTATTGCGACTAGCTGTTTGCCTTGGAGTATAGCCTCACCTACGAGACCACCTTCCGAACAATTCTCTCGGACCGGTAATCTAGTCTTGTCCAAAAATATGGCAGAGAGGGCTATAAAGACCTTGGTTATGGGGTGTAAAAATTGGTTATTTAGCCAAAGTTTTGAGGGAGCCAAGTCAACAGTTATCATTCTGAGTCTCTTGGAAACAGCCAAGCGACACGGCATTAATTCAGAGAAATATATGACCGACCTATCTTCCAGAGCATCTGCCTAATAATGAGGAAACCCTCGCAAACAGAGAGGTACTAGAGGCTTATTTACCATGGGCTGAAAATATACAAGAAAACTGTAAGTAAAAGTTCCAGAGTCAAGCAAGACTTTGGAACTTTTTCAAGTACGACGGGCATGTCGTACATCAGAGGTGCAAGTCCTCCGTGGGCACCCCTACTGGTGAACCAAATAGTGACTCCCAAGCCTGACTATCGTGAGGTAGCGGGGAGAGGAAGGGATAGCGAAATCGCGGCTCTACTTATCTTTGCGCCGATTGCCAATGTCTGGATTTTCAAATTCTTTGTTGATAGTTTAGGAATGAACAGCTTCAGCAGGCAGTTACGGGGCTCACCGTGAGATTTTTCCAGAATATGACCTCGTCATCCTTGCGCCTCAAGTAGCTTCAAACTATACAGATATGAAACAAGAAACTGATGCTCTTCAGATTCGCCTAGCGAAGACAGAAGGTGCAGAGTACATCAAATTAACCCGCGACGGTAAGGGAGCACTGGCTTTTGTTCAGCAACGGTTAGAAAATTAGAAGTGAAGTATGACGAAACAATTACCGCAAGATTTTATTTTCGGTGGACCGACAGCCTCTCGTGACAACCTGCCAACATTAGATCTGTCCACCTTGATGAAGGGAAGAGGGAGAAAACGCTGATAACAACAGCAAGGGAATTCTCTCTCCAGTAGAAACTCCTAAACCTATGCCAGCTCCTGTAGAAATGGGACGTGAGGTAGGAAGTGAAGTACAGACTCAGTCTTATTCTCGTAAAGAAAGATATAGGAAGCTGCCAGAGACAGGAGTAAGAGAAAATATCGCCCTAATGGCTCTTGGAGCTGTTGTATCAAGTCTAGGACTGGTTACTATGAAAAGAAAAACTAAATAAGAAAAACAAAAATTAAATAAAATTTTCTATATTAAAAGCCCCATCAGATTTTATCTCTGGTGGGGCTTTTGGTGGGGAATCAAACAGAATGTGTGATTTTTTCGCTTTTTATCGTATCTGTAAATGTTGTTAAATCAACTATTTCACTTCAAGTAATGTTTATGTTCTATTCCCACTCAACAGTTGCTGGTGGTTTGCTGGTGATATCGTAGACGATGCGGTTGACGTGGTCAACTTCGTTAACGATACGAACAGAGATTTTTTGGAGGACTTCCCATGGAATTTTGGCGAAGTCTGCAGTCATACCGTCGATAGAAGTGATTGCTCGAATGGCAATCGTATAGTCATAAGTCCGTCCATCTCCCATAACCCCAACAGAACGTACACCAGTGTTCACTGTAAAGTATTGCCAGATGTCACGGTCAAGTCCAGCTTTTGCGATTTCTTCACGGAGAATGGCATCAGATTCACGAACGGTTTCAAGTTTTTCTTCGGTAATTTCACCCATGACACGGATAGCCAGTCCTGGTCCTGGGAATGGCTGGCGCCATACGACTTCATCAGGCATGCCAAGCTCTGTTCCTAGGGCACGAACTTCGTCCTTGTAAAGGGTGTTGAGCGGTTCAATCAGCTTGAACTGCATATCTTCTGGCAATCCACCTACGTTGTGGTGGGATTTAATGGTTTGAGCAGTATCTGTTCCAGATTCGATGACATCCGTATAGAGCGTTCCTTGAGCAAGAAATGCAACATCAGTCAGCTTGCTTGCTTCGTCGTCAAAGACATAGACAAATTCATTGCCGATAATTTTGCGTTTTTGCTCAGGATCAGATACACCTGCCAATTTATCAAGGAAGCGTTTGGCAGCATCTGCCTTGACAATATTAAGACCGAATTTGCCCCCTAGCATCTCCATGACTTGGTCCGCTTCGCCCTTTCGGAGAAGCCCATGATCAACGAAAATACAGATTAACTGGTCACCGATTGCTTTTTGCAGAAGAACCCCAACAACGGATGAATCAACTCCACCAGAAAGTCCAAGAAGAACTTTTTTGTCTCCAACCGTTTCACGAATTTGTGCAATCTGCATATCAATGAAATTATCCATTGACCAGTCGCCTTTTGCTCCGCAAATATTTAGCGCAAAGTTCCGTAAAATATCATTTCCATAGATAGAATGACGAACTTCTGGATGGAATTGAATCCCGTAAATCTTCTTATCAGGATGTTCAATGGCTGCATAAGGGCAGTCAGCAGAAGTGCCTGTACGGACAAAGTTATCAGGAATCTCGGTAACCGCATCGCCATGGCTCATCAAGACCAATTGCTCATCTGGAGTCCCTTCAAAGAGAGGAGAAGGAGTATGGGTAAGTTTTGACTGACCGTATTCACGATTTCCAGCATCTCCAGCCGGTACTACCTTACCTCCGAGTTTGTGGGTAATCAGCTGCATACCGTAACAAATGCCTAAAATCGGAATGCCTAATTCAAAAATTTTGGGGTCAATATCAAAGGAGCCCTCTTCATACACAGAATTTGGCCCTCCTGAGAGAACAATTCCAATTGGATTGATTTCCTTAACTTCAGCTGCTGAAATCTTGTGGCTTTTTAGCTCTGAAAATACGCCAATCTCACGAATACGGCGCGAAATTAGCTGGTTATATTGGCTACCGTAGTCCAGAACAATAATTTTCTCTACATCTTTGCTTGTCATCTTATTTCCTTTCACATTACATTATCACATGATGTTTCTTATTTTAACATAAAAACGAACAATTTGCAGTAAGAATGGTTAAAAAGATAGAAATTTGGTACAATAGAGTTAGAAACAAAGAGGAGTGATTATGAAAGCCGCTTATATTGCCATTCATGATAAATTAAAAGAGGAAATTGATCGTGGAGTCTGGAAAATTGGAGAACGCTTGCCAAGTGAACGAGACTTGGCAGATGAATTCGGAGTGTCACGAATGACCTTGCGCCAAGGGATTACGCTCTTAGTCGAAGAAGGCATTTTACAAAGAAAAGTCGGATCAGGAACTTATGTAGCCAGTACCCGTGTCCAAGAAAAAATGCGGGGAACCATGTCTTTTACGGATATTATTCAGCTTCAGGGTAAAACTCCGTCCAGTCAATTGTTGTCCTATATCCGAACAAAGCCCAACGATAAAGAAGTAAGCCAATTAAATTTACAGGCAGGGGAGTATGTCGTGCGGATGGAACGTGTGCGTTTTGCAGACAATATCCCGGTGGTCTACGAGGTGGCCAGTATTCCAGAACGGCTGATTCACAATGTGAAAAAGAGTGATGTCACCAATCATTTTTTTAAAACCTTGACTGAAAACGGATATCGTATCGGAAAAAGCCACCAAACAATCTATGCTCGTTTGGCCAACGAAAAGGTTGCTAAACACCTACAAATTACGAAAAATCAAGCTATTTTAGCGCTACGTCAAGTATCGTATTTGGAGGACGGACAACCTTTTGAATATGTGAATAGCCAGTATGTTGGAGAACGGTTTGAGTTTTACTTAGAAAATAATTAGTTTACATAACTTTAATTATGTAAACATTTTTAATGTTTAAAACGAGAGAGCCGGGCTTTATCCTAGGGGAAAAATTTGGTATAATAAAAGGTATGGAAATTGAAAAAACAAATCGGATGAATGCCTTGTTTGAATTTTATGCGGCACTATTGACTGATAAACAGATGAATTATATCGAGCTCTACTATGCTGATGACTATAGCTTAGCTGAGATTGCGGAAGAATTTCAGGTCAGCCGTCAGGCGGTCTATGACAATATCAAGCGGACAGAAAAGATTTTAGAAGATTATGAGAAAAAGTTGCATATGTATTCGGATTACATTGTTCGCAGCCAAATCTTTGATCAAATCTTAGAACGCTATCCAGCAGATGAATTTTTGCAAGAACAAATCGCCATTTTGAGCAGTATTGATAATAGAGAATAAAGGAGAATACCATGGCTTTTGAAAGCTTAACCGAACGTTTACAGAACGTCTTTAAAAACCTACGTCGCAAGGGGAAAATCAGCGAGAGTGATGTCCAAGAAGCAACTAAGGAAATCCGCCTCGCCCTACTTGAAGCGGACGTTGCTTTACCAGTCGTAAAAGATTTTATTAAGAAAGTTCGCGAGCGCGCAGTTGGTCATGAGGTGATTGAAACGCTCAATCCTGCACAACAAATCATCAAAATTGTTGATGAGGAATTGACAGCGATTTTAGGCTCTGACACAGCTGAAATTATCAAATCACCAAAAATCCCAACCATTATCATGATGGTCGGTCTACAAGGGGCTGGTAAAACAACCTTTGCTGGAAAACTAACCAACAAGCTCAAAAAAGAAGAAAATGCCCGTCCTTTGCTGATTGCAGCGGATATCTATCGGCCAGCAGCTATTGATCAGTTGAAAACCTTGGGGCAACAGATTGATGTGCCTGTATTTGAATTGGGAACAGGTGTACCAGCAGTTGAGATTGTCAAGCAAGGTCTTACAGTTGCTGCTCAAAACAATAATGATTACGTCTTGATTGATACGGCGGGTCGTCTGCAAATCGATGAAGTATTGATGAACGAATTGCGTGATGTCAAGGCTCTTGCCCAACCAAATGAAATCTTGCTCGTGGTCGATGCTATGATTGGTCAAGAAGCGGCTAACGTTGCTCGTGAGTTTAATGACCAGCTTGAGGTGACGGGGGTTATCTTAACCAAAATTGACGGGGATACTCGTGGTGGTGCGGCACTATCTGTCCGTCATATTACAGGAAAACCAATCAAGTTCACAGGTACTGGTGAGAAGATTACCGATATTGAAACCTTCCACCCAGACCGTATGTCCAGCCGTATTTTAGGCATGGGAGATTTGCTGACTCTGATTGAGAAGGCTTCTCAGGAATACGATGAGAAAAAATCGCTTGAACTCGCTGAAAAAATGCGAGAAAATACCTTTGATTTCAACGATTTTATCGCTCAATTGGACCAAGTCCAAAACATGGGGCCAATGGAAGACTTGCTCAAGATGATTCCAGGAATGGCAGGAAATCCTGCCCTTGCTAATCTCAAGGTCGATGAGCGCGAAATTGCTCGTAAACGGGCGATTGTATCATCTATGACACCAGCTGAGCGGGAAAATCCTGACTTACTCACACCAAGCCGTCGCCGTCGTATTGCCAACGGTTCTGGAAATAGCTTTGTCGATGTCAACAAATTCATCAAGGACTTTAACCAAGCCAAGGCTATGATGCAAGGTGTCATGTCTGGTGATATGAACAAGATGATGAAGCAAATGGGCATCAACCCCAACAATCTTCCGAAAAATCTGCCAAACAACATGGACATGTCAGCCCTTGAAGGCATGATGGGACAGGGGGGGATGCCTGATTTGTCAGCTTTAGGGGGTGCTGGTATGCCAGATATGAGCCAGATGTTTGGTGGAGGCTTAAAAGGTAAAATCGGTGAATTTGCCATGAAGCAATCCATGAAGCGTATGGCCAACAAAATGAAGAAAGCCAAGAAAAAACGGAAATAGAACATGATAATCCATCTTTTGTTTAATTGAAAGAGATGAACCTATGGAAATTTTAGAGAATGATATTTTTTATAAATTTGTTGGACAACGTCTCCCTTTTACCGCAGTTTTAGCTGATTATAAAAAAATAAGAAGCCCACATTATCGTAAAGCGTACCATAGAGTCTTAATTTTCAGAAATATTAAATGGGAAAATCGACTGTTTCGGAATCACGTCCATATTCAAGTAAGTAAGGGTGTTTGGAATGAGCTTCATAACCGTTATCCAAATCCTTTCGGTTTAACATTTACCTTCACGGCTGAAATATATCGCTATACCAAAAAACCAGATTGGAAACGTCATGAAATTGCAAGAGTACAATCTATAGGTCTGCAAGATATTCGTAAAATACAAAGAGTGCGATGAAAACAATTCATCATAGAGAATAGTAACTCTGGGATAGATAAAACTAAAAATTTAAGTACGTTATACCAAAGAGTACTTATACCCTTGATATACTTGAGATAGAAAAACAAGTACATTCCTGAAAAATGTACTTGTTTTGTTTTCTGACTTGGAACATTACATTCTTGATGTCCTGAGAATTAGTGAGGAAAATTACTACGTCAAAATCTGAAAGGATATGAGGAAAAGCCGCTACATAAACAACGGCTTTTGTAAGAATGGTTGACGATTATTTCGGTTGGTAGTCTGTTAAGTTTACTTCGGTGCCAAGACGCTTGAATATCAATTGTGTATCTGTCTGTTCGGCAACATGGAAAATACCTTTGAAACTGTAGTAGGTGTCACCAAGTGCATCGGTTTTATGCACAAAAGTGACAAATTTACGTTCTGAGGCAATGGGTGCTTGAATAGAATCGCCTTTCGTGCGATAAGACAGAATTTCATCTTCAGTATCGTTTAGTGCATTGACCCAATCCTTATTTTGATAAAGTTTCGGGAACCAAAGTTCCACGTTATCAGCTAATTTATAAGTCGCTTTGAAATGAGCTTTTAGGTCACGTCCAAAAGCTTTTAAAACATCCGTATGGAGTCGGAATTTGAATTCGTCATTGATTGAAATAGTGCCTTTGTCAATAGCTGGCTCAACCTTGAACTCTTGACCGAAGGTGTATGGGGTGAAATTAGGGCTAGACTTCAACGTTTGTAGTTCAGAAATAAGTTCTTCGACCTGTTGGTTCACACCATCAAAACCCTTGCTGCAATCGATTCTACGAAAATCGGCTGTAGTTAGGTGCTTGATTTCGAGTTGACGCCATTTATCAGCCTCTTGCTGGTTCAAATGATGGAGTTCATCGACTTCAACAGCTAGCTTGAATTGAGGGAAGTATAAGTCAATTAGATACTTGCGACCATCCTTGCGTCGGACTAATTGTTGAGTCGTCCATTCAATTTCAGGATCATTTAACCGATGAATGATACGAGAAATAACGTAATACTCAAACTGTTTGTGTGCAATTTTCTTGAAAAGTAGTGCTTGTTTTTCTAGTTGGTTCATGATTTTACACCTTTTTTTCTGTAATATTTTTTTAAAAATAGTAGTCCAGCCACTTTGTGCGTTAAAACTTTACAAACAACTAGTTCAAACTGTTCGGTAGGGCTAGAATGATTATGAACGTATCTTAGTTTTCAAGTCATTGTTCAATTTACTCCTTTCATTCGGACTTCTCGTACCAGTTGAAATATTAACTACTATGTTTTTGTGCATACAACAAAAGTCTTTTTTATGAATCTATGTTGATAGCATTATATCACGGTTTGAATTTCTGGAAAATAGTTTTTAGCAAAAAAATTTTCAGTTCGTATAATTTTCTTTCTTAGCCACATCTTTCCGAAAAACTATAATTTTCTTGAAATATATCTATTAGTGTGTTATACTCTTGATAAGAAGAAAATTTGGAGAATCCTTATGCGCCGTGAATTGCTACTAGAAAAAATTGAACAATTAAAGGAGATCATGCCGTGGTACGTCTTAGACTACTACCAATCAAAGCTAGCTGTCCCCTATAGTTTTACGACCTTGTATGAATATTTGAAAGAATACCGACGATTTTTTGAATGGTTGCTAGATGCTGACTTGGTATCTGTAGCAAGTATTTCAGAAATTTCCTTGGATACTCTGGAACATTTGACAAAGAAAGACATGGAGGCCTTTATCTTGTATTTACGTGAAAGACCTTTGCTGAATGCTAATACGACTCAGAATGGGGTATCGCAGACGACGATAAACCGCACCTTGTCTGCTCTTTCGAGCCTTTATAAATATTTGACTGAAGAGGTCGAAAATGAGCAAGGTGAGCCCTATTTTTACCGCAATGTCATGAAAAAGGTTTCTACTAAGAAGAAAAAAGAGACTCTTGCTGCCAGAGCTGAAAATATCAAGCAAAAACTCTTTTTAGGAGACGAAACCATGGAGTTTTTAGAGTATGTTGATATCCAATATCCCGTCAAACTATCCAAGCGTGCGCTCTCATCGTTCCAGAAAAACAAAGAACGAGATTTAGCTATTCTAGCCCTACTGCTAGCTTCAGGAGTGCGGCTGTCAGAGGCAGTCAATCTTAATCTGTCTGATGTCAATGTAAAGATGATGATGATTGAGGTGACTCGAAAAGGAGGCAAACGGGACTCGGTCAATGTGGCAAGCTTTGCCAAACCCTACTTGGAGAATTATCTAGCCATTCGTCAGCAACGCTATAAGGCCGAAAAGACAGATATTGCCTTCTTTTTATCTGAATACCGTGGTCTGCCTAATCGTTTGGATGCCTCAAGTATCGAAAAAATGGTCGCCAAATACTCTGCTGATTTCAAGATTCGAGTGACACCACACAAGCTTCGCCATACACTAGCCACCCGTCTCTATGATGCGTCAAAATCTCAAGTGCTCGTCAGCCATCAATTAGGTCATGCAAATACTCAGGTTACAGACCTCTATACCCATATTGTCAATGATGAACAGAAAAATGCTCTAGATAAACTATAAAAACATTAAAAAGATTTACATAATATTAGTTATGTAAATCTTTTTGTTATTGACCGATAATTTCTTTCATCTTTGCTTGATTTACCTGAGGATAGATTGTTAAAAAGGCAGATAAACGCTTGAGGATTGGAACAATGTAACCTGAATAATCATTTTCTACTTGGAGAACCAATAAAGGTTCGTGAAGACTCATTCTTAATAAGAACCAGCCGTCTCCGTATGGTGCTGTGACATCAAAGCGTACTCCTTCTTCATTTTCAGGATTAAATTGGAAGCCTTCAATCGTTTGAGCTTGTAAGTCTGCAATCACCTGTTGACCAAGCGATCGGTAGTCTTCTGCTTCTAGCTTAAAGCGAACTTCTTGCGTTTCGACTGGCTGTTTCAATTGGGCAATTAAATCATCTAAGCTAGTTTCTTCTGCTTGTAGACGTGGTAAGAGCATGAGGATTTTTGCTGCGGCATAGGTACCATCATCAAGGAAGTAATTTTCCTTAAAGGCAGCGTGGCCAGATGTTTCAATAGCTAACTGGCAATCGATGCCTGCTTGATTGATCTCAATAGCCTTATTGATGACATTACGATAGCCTGAAATATAGCGAATCTGTTTACCACCTAGCTCTTCAATGAAGCGTTTTAAATGCTCAGAAGTTGGGGAATTGGTCACAATGCTCGTTCCAGGGTGTTCTTGTAGAATGATTTGAGCAAGAATGGCAATGAGATTATTCCGATTTAAAATCTCGCCTGATTTAGTCACCAAGGCAGCACGGTCGACATCGGTATCAAAGATAATCCCCAAATCCGCCTCATGTTTCAATACAGCAGCCTGAATACTAGCCATGGCTTCCTTATTATCTGGGTTTGGAATATGGTTTGGAAAGGTGCCGTCTGGGTCTAGGAATTGTGAGCCAGTTATATCAGCACCCAAGACCTGAAGGATCTTGTCTGCAAAGAAGCCACCTGCCCCATTCCCTGCATCAACAATGATATGCAAGCCGTCAAGCGGTGTTTTTTGACCTTGGTTAGCTTGGCGAATTTTATCAACCAAATCGGATGCATACGGTGTCAACAAATCAGCTGTCCGTACGGCACCATTTTCCTGAGCGGGCAATACTTCTTCATTTTCTAGAATAAAAGCAATATCTTCATGTTCTGCACCGCCTTTTTGGCTAAAAATTTTAATTCCATTGAAATAATACGGCAAGTGACTAGCTGTTACCATAACGCCAGCGTGACAGGAAAATTCCTCATATTGCGTACTCATAAAGAGTGCTGGAGTGGTAGCTAGACCAAAATCAATGACTTGAACTCCTAACCGCACCGCTTCTGCTGTAAAGGCTTCAACCAGACTAGGACCGCTGAGACGGCTATCGCAACCAATCCCAATGGTTAACTGTCCTTCTTGATAGATCTTCTGAAGGGTCTCGTCTTGACATAGCCAACGAACTAAGCCATGTACGATTTTTGTGACAGCTTCAGGTGTGAGGTTAACGGCTAATTCGTCTGTTGCAATCGCAATTCCACGAATATCAGACCCGTTTTGCAAAACATGATGTGACATAACTTCCTCCTTTATGTATTCCTAGTATATCATCTTTTAAACCGTTTTCAAGTCTTTGTTTAGAATCCATACAGAGATTTTTACCATTTCTAGCAACTTTGAAAATTTATTGCATTTCATAGTGGAACAGAAAGATAAAGGAATAAATTATTTACGTAATCAAAATTATGTAAATATTATTAATGTTCTATTTTCACAATTCCGTGGCTTCCTATTGGTAGAATAGGAGTAATCTGTCCTTTTTCAAAGAGATAGACTCCACCGTAAGCCTCTTGTTTGTCTGTTGAATAGGAATTAACAAGGTAGATAGGCTTAGAGATCCTTTTTGTCTGCTCTGCGTATTCATGCTGTGCAGTCTGCCATTCTTCAGGTGTATAATCGATGTAAACGGGCCAAAGGCAGATGTCATATTCTAAGGTAGTCAGACGATTCAATAGATTGTCGTGCCATAAATCACCACAGATAGCTGTTACAAGGCGCCTGCCTTGATAGTCAAAGACTTCAAAGTCCTCTCCTTCTTGATACTGTTTGCCTGCATTTTTATCTTTCCAGCCTTGCGAAATCCGTCGATAGTTAGATAGAATATCGCCAGTTGCTCCGATATATAATTGACTACTGAAGAATTTTTCATCATTTTTTTCAAAAAAACCAATTGAAATAGCTAGCTGATAGATTTGAGCAATGGATTGTATCCTGTTGATTACAGGGGAGTTCTGTTCAACTGCCCGTTTTTTATCTCTATCATAAGACCATGTGAGTCTGTCAAATCCTTGGAGATAGGCTTCTCCAAAAACGATGATATCGCAGTCTGCAGCTTCTTCACAATACTGTTCAATTCTTTCCAGTTGTATTTCAACTGCATGACTGGCCATAAGACCAGAAACAAGGGCTAACTTCATCTGCTTCTCCTACTTCTTCCAAATACTGACCTGAGTTCCCTGGTCAATTTGACTGCTAATATCAATGGACAAGGCTAACTGGGTGAGCACTCGTTTAGTCAAGTAAAGACCAAATCCACTGGCTTTCTGATGTTCACGTCCATTGTAGCCGGTAAATCCTTCGTCAAATAAGCGGGGAAGATCCTCAGGTAAAATGCCAATCCCCTGATCGATAATTGTGACTCCATTTTCCAAGTGAATCATAATCGTCTTCTGATTTTGACTATACTTAATAGCATTGTCAATCACTTGGGACAGGGCAAACGCTAGCCACTTACGGTCTGTTTTTAGCTGCCATGATCCACTGATCTCAAGACTTAAATCCTTCTGTAAAAATTGACTGCGGTATTTTTTGACCAAGTCGACAATCAGCTCTCGAACCTCAATCATCTCAAAACGAAAATCACTGGTCTGATTGGACAACTTCATGTAATTGAGGAGATTGGCCATGTAATTGTCAAGTCGCAATAATTGGTGATTGACCTCAGTTTGAGAGAGTTGATTTGTCTGGCTCATCAGAGAGAGGGCAGCCAATGGAACTTTCATCTGGTGGGACCACATTTTAACCAAGGACTGCCACTCATTTTCGCGAGATTTGTAGGCAAGGATGAGAGCATTACTGGCTTCTTTCTCACGTTCTAACAAAGCCAAATAAGCCAAATCAGACGGCAAATTGAGCACTGTGCCTTTTATTTCTCTCGTAAAGTTTTCAATGATTTCTTGTTTTCGTTTAAAATGAAAAAAGAGCCAAACCGTCCAGATTGCAAGGAGGATACTGGTAAAAAAGAGACTTTGTAAGAGAAAATCAAAAGGAAGTTGATAGAGGAGAAACATTCCCAACAAGCTCATTCCGATCATCAAATAGACCAGGTACCAGCCAGCATATTCTTTTAGAAATTTTATAATCATTGAACAATGTACCCCACTCCACGAATGGTATGAATGCGATCAAATCCCAGTTCGCTAACTTTTTTACGTAAACGTGTCATATTGACATTCAAGGTATTTTGATCAATAAATTCCTCGTTTTCCCATAGTTGTTCCAGTAGCTTTTCTTTGGTTACGACCTGACCTTGCTGCTGCATAAGGGTACTGAGAATTTTGGTCTCTGTCGGCGAGAGTTGGATGTGCTTATCTTTATAACTGAAACGCCCATCCATGCTCAATTGGTAGTCCTCTAAGACAAGGTGATTGACTTGTGTGAACTGTTGGATACGGCGCAAAAAGGCAGCAATTTTAGCATCCAAAAGAGGGAGGGAAAAAGGTTTTGCGATAAAATCATCCCCTCCCATATTCATAGCCATAACAGCATTCATTTCATCATCACTACTGGAAATAAAAATGATCGGCATGGTCATAGTCTTGCGAATTTCTGTCGTCCAATAAAAGCCATTAAAATATGGCAGACTGATGTCCATAAGAACCACATCGGGCTGCCATTCTGCTACTTCTTGGCTCACTGCCCGAAAATTATGGACACGTTTAACCTGATATTGTTGACTCAGATGGCTCATCAATAGTTGCACAATCGTTTCATCATCTTCTACGATATAAATTTTGTTTTTGTTCATAGTCTTATTGTATCAAAAAAGTGACCGACAAAGCCACTTTTTATGTAATCTATTCTATACAGAATACACCTAATATCCAGTTGTTAATGAACAAGGCCTATCTTTCAATAATGCGGTAGTAAGCTCTGCTTGTCCATTTGTAAATGATGTAATAAAGTAAGCAAATTATAGCAATGGTGATGCCACTGACAGTATAAATCATGGTATGCGAAGTTACGCCAAACATGAGTAGCATTTGTTTCAACATGACAAGAGATACGATAAAGTGGAGGATGGCCATGCCAAGAGGCATAAAGAAGACGAGTAAAACCTGAGAATTGATGGTCTTTTTAATAGCTGTTTGGCTCATTCCCACCTCTTGAAGAATTTTGTAAGCTTTCTTATCTTCATGCCCTTCAGAATACTGTTTATAGTAGATAATCAATGCAGCTCCTAATAAGAAGCTGATGCCAAGCAAAAAGCCTGTAAAGAGGAAGCCTCCGAAAAAACCTAGTATTTCATTTTGGAAGTATTCTTTTTGGATAGCAACTCCCAGCCTTCTACTATTGTCTTCTGCTATGAAATCTCCATCATTTGCTCCGACTAGTGCTTGGTATTCATCCTTGCTAAGATTAGTTTGGACTTGATAGTTGATAAGATGCTCGACTTCGCTCCGACTTTCTTTAAAGAGTTGGACAAACTCTTGGAGCACTTGATCATTGCTGACAATGAGTAAAGCAGGGTTATAGGTAGTTATCAGATCAGGAACTTGAATCTTCTGCCCACCTTGTACAACTTCAAAGGTCTTTTCTCCAAGAACAACTGTTTCAAGATGAGTCCTCTGATTTGGGCGGTAAAAGATGACTTGATCGTCCGTTAATTCTGGAATCGTATTGCCCAATTTTCGAACATCTTCTTGTGTCATAATAGACAAGGCGGTAAAACCAGCAATAGAAGGATGGGACAGTTCTTCTTTGTTGAAAGTAAGTTTTTTACTACCGTCATAGGAAATTGTTTCAGGAAAACTCAGATAGCTGACGCTATCATTCGCTTTTTCTGGGTAGGTATCCAGCACCGTTTTTTGAAATACGTCTTCGCCTTCTTGCCGACTATGAACGGGATAGGTCAGGTTACTGTCTTTTGGGAAGCGCACATTCATAGTCCTTGTCATGTTGGTATAAAGCGAAGTCGTTGTTGCAATGGTCACAAAGGCCATAATGGCAAGCAGGGTGATATTCGCAAGACCTGTTGCATGCTGCTTCATACGGAAAATCATCTGAGATGTTGAGATGAAATGTTCAGGAGTATAGAAATACTTTTTCTGCTTACGGCGACGCTTTAAATACCAGGTGATAAAGCTGATATAAAAGAGATAGGTTCCAGCAATGACAAATAAAACAGCAATAAAGAATCGGTATAAAACAACAATCGGCGTGATTTGATTTGATGAAAGGGATAGATAATACCCTACACCGAGACAAATGAGAGCCAAAATGGCAAGAAACAGATTTCCTTTAGGCTCTTTTTCACCTTCTTCCTTACTTTTGAACAAGATAAGAGGAGAGGTGAACTGTACTTTATAAATAGTTAAGAGTTCCAAAAGGAAAAATATTCCTGCAAAAATGAGGCTATTGAGGAAAATAGCTAGGAAAGAGATATCAAAATGCAGATTGGTTCCATGAATCAGATTCACAAAGATCAAGTACATGAGGTTGGCAAATACAGCGCTCAAGACACTTCCTAGAACAATGACTAGAATAAGAATCATCAGCAATTCAAGCGTTGCAACCAAGGCTAGCTTTTTCTTGTTCATGCCGAGCATATTGTAAAGACCAAATTCTCTACCTCGTTGCTTCATTAAGAAATTGAAGCTATAGATTTCCATGATGATGGAAAAAATCGTCAGGACTCCACTTCCTAAACCAAGCGTCACCGCTCCTGTTCCCATTGTTTTTGCCACAGGGCTGAGCATCAAGAGGATGATGGAACAATTCAGAACAAAAAGGACTAACGTTGCTAAGATAAAAGGCGCAAAAGTTTGAAAGGATTTCCGAATATTCCCATAAGCTAATTTGAGATAGAACATACCCTACTCACCTCCTAGAAGTGCAGACATACTGAGTGAGATTTCCTTGGCAAAATCGCTACTTGATTTATTGGCCTTATAGAGCTGATGAAATATCCGGCCATCCTTGATAAAGAGGACTCGTCTAGCATGGCTAGCTGCCTTGGCTGAATGGGTTACCATTAGAATGGTTTGACCTGTGGCATTAATTTCTTCAAAGAGGGTCAGTAAATCTTCCGAATTACGATAGTCAAGGGCTGCTGTCGGTTCATCTGCTAGAATCAATTGCGGTTGGGTAATCAAGCTACGGGCAATCGCTACTCGTTGCTTTTGCCCACCTGAAAGTTCAAAGGGTCGCTTATTAAGCAAACTTTCAATCCGTAAGGTTGGAGCAATTTGTGCTAGTCGCGCTTCCATTTCATTGTATGATTTTCTTGCTAATACCAGCGGCAGAAAAATATTATCTCGGATGGACAGGCTATCCAATAAATTAAAATCTTGGAAAACAAATCCGAGGTTACGCAGGCGGAAATCGGCTAGTTGACTTTCTTTGATTTTAGTAATGTCTTGATGATTGAGAATAACACTCCCGTTGCTTGGTTTATCAAGGGTGGCTAGGATATTGAGTAGAGTTGTTTTACCAGACCCACTTTCTCCCATGATTGCAATAAATTCTCCTTCTTCTACCTTAAAATCGACATCTTGCAGGGCACGTGTTTCTTCCTTTGAAAAACGGGTACGATAGACTTTTTCTAAATGATTGATTTCTAAAAACATAAAAACTCCTTTTCCTTTTACAGTATGTGTTTGTAGGCGAAAGATGACCTAGTTTGACATGAGCAATTTGATAAGTACAGCTGCTATTAATAATGCTAATCTGGCTCCTTCAACTAGTACTTCTCCTATTTCCTTTTATGCTTTTATTATACGCTTGTTTAAAAGGTCGCTACCTTACAGCTTTGTCACTCTACCTTACAATTTTGTAAGATTTCTCAATCGCTCACGTTTATACCACAAAAAACTCGCCTGCTAAAAGCAGGACGAGCTGATTAGGAGCGAGTTTGACTGATATAAGCAATCATATCATCCAATTCTGTACGGCTGTCCGTTGTGAGAATGTAAATTGTATCTCCCTGAAGAGCAGCAAAGGCGCGTGGCATGCGTTTTTCCATTTTTAGTTGCTGGGCATACTGCTGACGCAATTCCTCTTCACTATGTTGATACTGGGTTTGGTCCCGACGTGTAATAGCGAGACAGTATTGAGGAGAAAAGCTACGTTTCGCTACTTCTTCTCCAGCTACAATACTTGCATAATCACGGTACAAATCAATCGAATGAGCAAAGTTATAAACGTCTACGGTAAAACCACCTGCAGGACGATTATTGTACTCAATTGCAATATAGTCATCTCCTTCACGGAAAAATTCAATATGGAAGAAGCGCTCTTTCATACCAAAATTTTTGACAATCGAACGACCGTAGGCTTGAAGTTTTGGATCAATAGTTTTTAAAATATAGTAGGCATTGTCTTTTTGACCCTCCAAAAGATCAAGCGGTGTGTAGTGGTAATCAAAAGTTGTTTCAAAGACAATATTTCCTTCAGCATCTACCAAGCCATCGTAGGTGCAAATCTCACTTGAGTTGACAAATTTTTCAAAGAAATAAACAGTCTCATGGTCCCACTGCTCTGCAAAATGATCAACATCTGCTAGACTGCTCAATTTATAAGTTGCTGCTGCACCAACCCCATTATCAGGCTTTGCAATCATCGGAAGACCAATCTTTGTTACTGCTCTAGCAATATCTTTTTCAGTCTTTACGACCTGACCAGGTACAACTGGAACCCCTGCTTGCTTGAAATATTTCTTCATTTTTGATTTGAACTTGGTCTTACGCAGATGTTTTGGCTTGGCACCGAAGATATGGAATTGCTCCCGCAAAATCGCATCATTTTCTAGCCAATATTCATTGTGGGATTCGATTCGGTCAATCGGTCCGTGCTTATAGAATAAAAAGGCAACTGCACGCTTGACTTCCTCAATATCTTCCAGATTTTCGACACGGAAATACTCTGTTAAGGCTCCTTGTAAGTCAGGACCCAACTGTTCATACGGCTCTTGACCGATTCCTAAGACATTGATTCCTTTTTTGGCCAATTCAAGCGTAAAGGGTTGAAAATTTTCAGGATAATAGGGCGAAATAACTATGAAATTCATACAACATCCCCTTTCTATAAGTCTAGTGTACGTAGGAAATAAGGCATTTGCTTTCTCCACCATACCCAGTCATGAGCTACATCATTTCCCCATTCATCAAACCAGGCAGGGATATTTTTCTCCGCAAAGGCTGCCTTGAGAGTGTAAAAACTTGGCAGGCCATCCTGCTCCCAATCTCCCAGACCAGAGCAGACAATGATATCAGATTGGCGATAACGATCAATAAACCAACCGTCATTCTGGTTCCAAATGTAATCCGCAGGAGAATTTTGGTAAACTACATCATCGTGACCATAGTCTTGGTTGCCATTGAAGAAACGTGCATCATACACACCTGAAAGCGCGATGACCTTATTAAACACATCAGGGTGTTGCAAGAAGAAATTCAAGGCATGATAAGCCCCCATTGAACAACCAGTTGTCATCATTGGCTCAAACCAGTTTGTCTGATGTTTGATAAAAGGAATGGCTTCTTCAATCACATAGCGTTCGTAAGCACGATGTGCTTCTGCTCGATCGTGGATTGACTTCCAATCTGCTAACCAGCTTTCCTTATCGATACTGGTTAGGGTGAAAAATTGTACCTTTCCAGCTTCAATAGAGCCCTTACAAGCCTCAATCATGCCAAAATCAGCATATTCCGTATAGGAACCGCCTGATGAAGCAAAAACAACTACTGGGATACCAGCATGTCCATAACGATTGAGATTCATCTCTCGACCTAAATTTCCTGACCAATGACTTAAAAATTCTACATGCATATATGTTATCTCCTTACCATTTTTCACTTAGAAATCGCAAACAATCTGGCAAATATTTTGCCCAAGCCTCTTCATTGTGGATAGCGCCTGAAATAACCTCTAGGGTGAGATTGTCCAATTCCACTCCTCCAGCAATCAGCTGGCGATAATAGGAAATGGAAGAATGGATATAGGCTTGCTTGATGTTGCCTGCCATTAACGTTTTATCTGTATCATCTGCTTCTTCTGTCCCTACATAAATATAGACACGTTGCTCCTTATCTAGTTCTTGGCGCTCAATATAGCGATCGAAGGCTTCCTGGTGGAGCCAGTTAGCAGACGAAAAGACTCCCAAGCAACCAATTTGATTCTGATAGGCCAAGCCCATAAATTGGGTAATATTCCCACCTAATGAAGACCCAATCATGGCTGTATGAGCCTTGTCGGACTTAGTACGGTAGGTACTGTCAATGAAGGGTTTGACAACTTCCATGACAAATTCAGCGTATTCTGTTCCCTTACCACCAAATTGAACACCTGGAATATTGAGTTCTTTATATTTCCAAGCAGAATATTCGTTCATGCGCTGGAAACCGTCGTTGTCAATGGCGACCACAATCATCTTGGCAATGTCAGGATTGCGTTTAATTGTCGGAATGACTTTCCAAGAATGCCCGCTAAATGCTTCCTTGCTATAAAGGACATTTTGCCCGTCATGGAAGTAGACGACAGGATAAGATTGCTCCGTATCGGTTCCATAATTTTTCGGGAGCAAAACACGCACACGACGCTTCTCCTTTGAATAAGGTACCTCCAATTCATGGGTTTTCATATCCAGATAAAAATAAGACTTGTTCATAGGATTCTCACTTCAATTTCTAGTATCTCTAGTATAGCATACTTTTGATGAAATATTCAGAAAATTTAGTTATTTTTTCTTAAAATTCGGAATAAACGAACGAAAAAAGAAAGAAGAAAGAAGAGACGTTATATCTTCCCTCCCTCCTCATAATCTTTTCGACACTTCTCTAATTCCTGCAAGTCTGTCTGTGACAAGGGCTCAAAAATGTCTAAGAGGATGTTCTTTTTTTCCTTTTTCCATGTGGCAACTAGGCGCCCCTTGAAAAAGACGACAGGCTTCACAATCCCCGTCAAGGTGTAAATATTGCGGATATACTTGGAATCAAAGAAAGGGTTAGCCTTTTTCTCATAACCCAATAAAATTTGGTCAAACCCAGCGATGAAAAGACAGCGCGGTACTGCTGTCGTTTCCAACTCTCCCAAATAGTAACGCGTCTCGCCTTCCACTTCAACCGTCTGCAGATCCAGTTGCTTCATCCAGGTCAAAATCTTGCTCTTACTTTCCTTGAAATAATACCTAGCATCTGCAAGGCTAACAGGTCCAAAGCCTGCAAAATACCGCCGTGCAATTTCTAATTCTGCGGCTTCTTTACTCCAAGGTTCAAATGAAGGCAAGCGGTGAAACCGCCGCTCCCCATAGCTTTGGTAAATCTCACCTGCTTCCACCATATAGCGAAGTAGCCCACCCCAAGCATTGAATAAAACAGCTTCTATTTCCTTGGTCATTCCTTGCTCTCGACAAATCGTCTTCAATTCCTCACGGGTCAGGCTACGTTCTGCCAAAGCCTCTACTAAAATCTGATGAAATCGCTGTTTGGTCTGCGCAGAAACTATTCCATCCCGACTAGACTGGTCTAAAGGTAGGGAAAATCGCTTCATGCCCTCATAGAGGTAAAGAGGAATTTCTGATTTTAGATAGGCATGCACCGTTCCGCGAATCGACCATTGCCGGACCAATTTTTCCCGCCATACAGCATCCAAAAATTCCCCTTCTGACAGGCGTGTTTTAAATCCAACATCCACATAGGGTTGAAATTGTGCCTGCAATCCATTCAAGTTCTGGCAAATCTCTTCTACCGTCTTGGATTTCGTAAGTCCTTGCTTAGCAAGAATGATTGACTGCCATTCCTCATGCTTCATAGCAAAACTCCCTTGTATACTACTATTAATCTAATTCTAGTATAACAGAAAAAGAGTGAGAAAAAACGTAAAAACGCTCCTCTCACTCACAAACTAACCTATGATTTGTTCCACATCATCAAGGTCGTCATTCCTGCCGTAACAAGGAAAGTAACCAAGGTGAGCATCAGAGCATTTTCAGCGATCATTAAGCTTAGCAACAAGCCAATCGTTGGCAGAGCTAATTCGGCAAGATAAAATTTAGGAGTCCAGCTAGAGCCTGTCTTGTTATAAGGTGCATGTAGGAGAGTTCCAATCAAAAACGAGATAATGCCGCCATAAAGCAAGCCAATAATCGTGTTATTTGATAACTCTTGACCCTGCAATAAGGTAAAGGCAGCTGTAATAAAGCTCAAACCGAAGAAAATGAAGTAATGGTAATAAATAGCGCCATTTCCTGAGACATTCGTTTTATTGACATCGATCCTGTGATCTATCTCTGTAATATAAAAGAGAAATAAATTTGCCACAATTAAAAAAGGAAATAAAGAAGAAATTGAAAATTCCTCGATAGAAAAATAAGGGGCAATCCCAATAATCATCTCGCCAAAGGTAATAATGACAAGTAGGGATAAGCGTTCTATCAGGTGAGAAAAAGAAATTGGCGTTAATCCCTTTAACGCTCCTGTTTTTGCTGGATTAAGCAGGAGAGACGGCATGAGCCAGGTTATAATAATGCCTAAAACTGCAATGACTAGACTAAACTGATAGGGCGAAAATAGACAGGACAAGAGGCTAATAACTCGTACTCCTAAAATGGAAAAGAATTGCTTGATAAAGTATTGATCGGCCGTATTTCTAGTGGTGTGATACTCAAGAGCGTATTGTGCAAGTAAGAGCACCGTGAGAACAGCCATTGTGCTAAAGAAGGGGATGACCATGGTTTGCAAATCATTGGACAGCAAGCCTGCAGCAACTAGTAAACACATCATCTGTAGCAACATAAAGGCTGTATTCGTCAAGCTATTTTTCCCAAAACGGTTTGTAAAAACCATCTGAATCATCCAAGAATTGATAAAAATAATCAACGCAATACTAAAAACGATTACATTTTCTAAAATGAGCATTCCATGGTGAGCATGAGCTAACAGATGAGTCATCTGAGAAATGGCATAAACATAGACTAAATCATAAAAGAGTTCTGTCAGTTCTACTTTTTTATGTCGAATCAATGACACTATACCTCCTTTTCTGTAACAGCCTTATATCTCAAATTCCCTTTGTTGACACAAATAAGCGGTGAGAGGCTTTGTTTGACTTGTTGTTCTATAGAATCATTCTTTTCTAGAAATGCTGCTACTGCACTATTTTCTACGTTAGAAATATCAATGATGTACCATGTGCTGGGAGAATCTGCAACAAAGCCAACATAAAGAATGTTCGTGTTTTTTGCATGCTTTACTACATCAAAAAGATCGTCTTTAAATAGTATTTCCTTATCTTCTTTGACAATCACAGACGTTAGTTTGACAAATAGGTTTGACAAATCCTCCTCTTGAATCGGCTGTTCTTTTTCGTACAAAATTTGAGGAATCAGTTCCACACGTTCTTTGTGCGGAATAGAGTCTTGAGCAAAAGTAGCAAACTCCTTAAAATGCGAAGAGGTAACATGCGCTTGATAGGCCATAGCATCACGATAGACCTCAACCACACAAAATTCTTGTTGACTGGCCTCTTTCGCCAAATAGATAGCTAAGGTTCCGTCTTCTTTTGTGATAGACTGGTTGAAATTTGTCTGTCCAATTTGGAAAAATTCTTCTAGATGACTCTCGGCTACTTTCAGTTTGAATATGTTAAAAATAGGTTGCATTAGCTTCCTTTCTGTTTCGATAAACGGTACCAATTATCCGAAAAGATAGCTTGTTTATCTCCTGTTGAAAGAGACATCGCCTCAATCGCAGCAATAATCTCTTTGGTAGGGCCTGCAAGTAAAATCCCTAAAGGAGCATCCGTTCCAAACAAAACCCGTTCAACTCCAAAATAATCAACTGCTAATTCAAGCGCTTTTGGATTGCCTAACAAGGCTGTATCAACGTAAAATTTCTTAAAATCCTGAACTATCTCTTCTGGTAGGATATAACGAATCCGCTCCGCAAAATAGGGCGCCATCGCCCCTGCATGATGCACAATGATTTTTAAATCAGGATACTTTCTAAAATAACACGCTTATACTATTTCAAGCATGGCTTGTGTCTGCTCATATTCCCATGAAAAAACGATGTTATTATCTGGTTTTCTAGCGTCAAACACAGGATGAAGCCAGATTGGAATCTCTAGCCTTGCACAGGTTTCAAAAATTTCTTCAAATTCTGGTGCAGCAACCGACTGACCAAGGTGGCGACTGAACAGTTGAATCCCTACAATTTCCTTATTTTTAACGACAAATTCTTCCAGTATCTGAAGACTGCCTTCTATGTGATTGAGGGCAAGCATCGCAACACCACCTGCAAATTGCTCTGGATAGGCTTGTAGCGTTTCTAATAATTCCTGATTGGCTTCATGAACCAGTTCTAAAGCATGAGTAGCCTCTACATAGTCTTCTGGATTAACATTAACATGAGAGATGACTTGTTGGACATCCTTCTCCTGATACTAGGCTCTAATCGTCATATCTGTTAAAACCGGATTCTGTAAAAAAGCATTTTATCTGGCAAGTGCGGATCTAGCACCAGCATTTTTTCATAAAATTTCGGTAGTAAAATATGAGCAAATACATCGATTTTCATTTCGCTACTCCTTCCAACTATTTTCCTGATCTGCTAAAATTGCGTACTCTTCAAAATAAGAGTTCGTTTGATTAATTTCTCCACGTTCATAGAGGGAAACTTTGTGCTCTAGGCGGTCAATGGAGCGCTGTAAATTCTCTTTTCGTTTGTACAAGGTTGCTAATTGTTCTCTTAGGAGCAATTCACGCTCTTTTTGAGTTTCTTCCCCTCGTTGGAGCAGTTTTACATACGTTTTTAATGCTTCAATCGGAATACCTGAATGTCGCAAGCAAATAATCATTTCAAGCCAGTTCAACATTTCTTTCGTAAAATAGCGATTGCCATTTGATTTTCTCGGAATAGTTGATAATAGCCCAATACGTTCATAATAGCGGAGTGCATTGGAATTAATTTGATAAAGTTCACTGACTTCTGTAATCGTATAGGTCTTATCTGTATTAGCCATTTTCTCCTCCTTTATCCCAATAACTATACCACTTATAGTGGACTATAAGTCAAGATGAATTGCGAAAAAAGCTAGGAAACCCCAGCTTTTATTTGTTATTCAACATTTCCATACATTGGCTCAAATCTGCCAAGGCACGTTCTGCAATTTTTTCATAGCGTTCTTTTTTATCGCGAATGCGTGGACCTTCTAGCTCTTTGATAATACCAAAGTTGACATTCATCGGTTGGAAATGTTTGCTATCTGCATGGGTGACATAATGCGGCAAACTTCCAATTGCTGTAGTTTCAGGGAAGACGATCTCTTCTTCATTTTTGAACAAGCGAGCAGCGTTGATGCCAGCTACTAGACCAGACGCCGCAGACTCAACATAGCCTTCAACCCCTGTCATTTGACCAGCAAAGAAGAGCTGCGGATTTTTCTTAGACCGAAAAGTCTGGGTCAAAAGATTTGGCGAATCCATATAGGAATTGCGGTGCATCACCCCATAACGGACAAATTCTGCCTTTTCCAGTCCTGGAATCATCTGGAAGACCCGCTTTTGCTCTCCCCATTTGAGGTGAGTTTGGAAGCCTACGATATTGTAAAGACTACCTGCTGCATTATCCTGACGCAATTGGACAACTGCATAAGGCGTCTTGTACTCACCGTCACGAGGCCCGGTATAATCATCAGGATATTCCAGTCCAACTGGTTTCATTGGACCATAGAGCATGGTTTTCACACCGCGCTTAGCCATGACTTCAATTGGCATACACCCTTCAAAATACTTTTCTTTTTCAAAGGAATTAAGGGGCGCTTCCTCAGCATTGACAAGAGCATCGTGAAAAGCCATAAACTGTTCCTTGGTCATTGGAGCGTTCAGATAGGCAGCTTCACCCTTGTCATAGCGGGATTTTAGATAGACCTTGTCCATATCAATCGTATTGACATCAACAATCGGTGCTGCTGCATCGTAGAAATAGAAACCAGCTCCACCATTGAAGGCATGAATTTTCTCTGCTAGAGCATCACTAGTCAAAGGTCCTGTCGCAATGACAGTAATGCCTTCCGTTGGTAATTCTGTGATTTCTTCACGGATGACCTCAATCAGGGGATGTTGATGCAACTCTTCTGTCACCATTTGCGAAAAACCTTCTCGGTCTACAGCCAATGCACCGCCAGCTGGAACACGTGTCTGTTCCGCTGCTTTCATAATAATCGAATCCAAACGGCGCATTTCCTCTTTTAAGAGACCAACTGCATTCGTTAAGCTATCACCACGCAGAGAATTGGAACAAACTAATTCAGCAAAGTTATCTGTCTTGTGTTGGGGTGTTGCTTTCACGCCCCGCATTTCATAGAGTTTGACAGGAATTCCCTGTTTTGCAATTTGATAAGCCGCTTCAGAACCAGCTAAACCAGCTCCAATGACTGTAATATAGGATTGAGACAATAGACTAATACCTCTAAAAATGAATGGATAATGAGATTACTTCCCATTCATTTCCCAGATGTGGGGGCTACCCACACCTGAACCTTTCTAATTTGATACTTGTTTATCATAACATAAATTCGATCAAAGACCAATTAAATAGAATAAGCAGTATGTTTGACCAAATGATAGTAGCAAAAAATCTGCCATAGAATTAGTTAGTATACACCTATGACAGATAATATAGCATTTTAAGAAGAAAGCGGAAGATACATTCCAGGTCCTATCGTTTACATAGTTGAACCAGTTTACGATTGGAAGATTCCTTTTTATTTAACTTTCTTTTCTTCGTAGTCACCATTTGGACAGACTACTTGCTTGCCGCCGCCACGTACTTTCTTCTCAACGAGATAATGCTGGCACTTTGGACAATCACGCCCAATCGGCTTATCCCAGGAAGTAAATTCACATTCTGGATAGCGATCGCAACCATAAAAAATTCGATTTCGCTTGCTTTTGCGTTCAATGACTTGACCTTTGTGGCATTCAGGACAGATTACGCCTATTTCTTTTGTAATTTGCTTGGTATTTCGGCAATCAGGAAAATTACTGCACGCATAGAATTTGCCAAAACGACCTAATTTAATCACCATTTCATGACCACATACATCACAATCAAAACCAGCAGGTTCATCCTTGATTTGAATTTTTTCAATCTCAGTTTCGGCCTTGGCTAGCTCAGCCTTAAACGGCTGGTAGAAACTATCAATAATCTTCTGCCACTGTTCCTTTCCAATTTCGACATCATCTAGCTTTTGTTCCATTTCAGCGGTAAAGGTAACATTGACAATATCCGGGAAAAATTCGACAATGAGACGATTGACAATCTCACCTAGTTCTGTTGGTTCAAATCGCTTAGCAGCTAATTTGACATAGTAGCGCTTTTGAATCGTATCAATCGTCGGTGCATAGGTTGAGGGACGGCCAACTCCATTTTCTTCTAAAGTTTTAATCAGAGTCGCTTCCGAATAACGAGCAGGAGGTTGAGTAAAATGTTGTTCTGGCTTGGTCAAGACACGCTGGACTTTATCACCGACTTCCATATCTGGCAACATTTTGCTCTTATCCGAGTCATTGTAAACAGCCATATAGCCATCAAATTTGACTTGACTACCATTTGCGGTAAATAAGACACCATTTTGAGTAAGTCGCACACTCATGGTATCAAAGACGGCTGCTGTCATTTGACTTGCCACAAAGCGATTCCAGATAAGGGTGTAGAGTCTCAACTGATCCTTATCCAAATATTTGGCAATCGATTCAGGAGTTAATTGGACATTAGAAGGACGAATGGCCTCATGTGCATCTTGTGCACCAGACGCATTTTTGACCTTGCTACCGTGCTTAGAATACTTACTACCGAAACGTTCTGTGATGAAATCTGCCACCTGTGCTTGAGCAACTGGACTGATTCGAGTTGAATCGGTACGCATATAGGTAATTAAACCTTGTGTTCCGCCGGTTCCTAGATTAACTCCTTCGTATAATTGCTGTGCAACCATCATGGTCTTTCGTGTCCGAAAATTGATTTTGTTGGCTGCATCCATTTGCATTGTTGAAGTGGTATATGGTAATGGTGCGTTGCGTTTGCGTTCTTTTCGATCCACTTTTTCGACTAAGAAGTCATCACCTTGAATACGTGCTAAAACAGTTTTTACCTGCTCATTTGTCTCAAGTTTCAACTTCTTATCATCTACACCATAGAAATTGGCTTGGAATTTTTTGGTCCCTTTTTTGAAGGTTGCATCAATGGTCCAATATTCTTCTGGTTTGAAATTTCTAATCTCATTTTCACGATCAATAATCAATTTAAGAGCAACTGATTGGACACGTCCAGCAGATAGACCTTTCTTAACCTTTTTCCATAGAATAGGAGAGATAGAGTACCCCACGATACGGTCTAGAACACGACGCGCTTGCTGTGCATCCACTAAATCATGATTAATCGTTCGTGGCTCTTTAAAAGCATTTTTTACAGCCTCTTTTGTAATTTCATTGAAAACGACACGATTTTTATCCTGTTCATCTAAACCTAAAATATGAGCCAAATGCCAAGAAATTGCTTCTCCTTCACGATCCGGGTCACTTGCAAGAAAGACTTGTTTGGCTTTTTTAGCTTCTTTTTTCAGATCATTGATCAGTGGACCTTTTCCACGGATATTGATATACTCTGGTTCATAATTGTTTTCAAAATCAATCGACATACTTGATTTTTTCAAATCACGGATATGTCCGACTGACGCAACTACCTTATAATTTCGCCCTAAATATTTTTCAATTGTTTTGGCTTTTGCAGGCGACTCCACGATGACGAGATTTTTCTTAGTTGTTGCTTTCTTCTTTGTTGCGACCATATTTTTACCTTTTATCTATTCTTACTGCTATAACATTCACAAGAATATACTATTTTTAGGTAAGTGTCAAGGTTTTTATTTTCCTATAGGAAAACTCGTTTTAAAAAACATATTCTGAGAGAACATCTAAGCCTGATGTAATGCACTTTGCCCCCTCTTGGATTAGATAGTGACATCCATCAGATTTTCCATCCAAAATAGATCCAGGAATGGCAAAAACATCACGTCCTTCTTCTAAGGCACGTTCACAAGTAATCAGACTTCCTGAACGTTTTTTTGCTTCTGCTACGACAATTCCTTGTGACAATCCTGCAATAATTCGATTTCGCTCTGGAAAATGATATTTGAGCGGTTGAGCATTTGGTTCATACTCTGATAGCAACAAGTGATGCCGAGCAATATAATCTTGCAATTCTTTGTTTTCCTTGGGATAATACACCCCTAAACCAGAGCCGATAACTGCGATGGTTTTCCCACCGTTTTTTAAAGCTGCAATATGAGCTGCGGTGTCAATTCCCCTTGCTAAACCACTGACAATTACAAAACGATTTCCCAATTCTTTAATAATTTTTTGAACAGAGCTTGTCCCTGTCTGACTGGCTGCTCTAGCTCCAACAATAGCCAACTTAGGCTTATCCAATAATGCAATATCTCCTTGATAAAAAAGGAGAACTGGTGGGTTATAGATGTGTTTTAATGCGTCAGGATAAGCTTCATCCAAAATGGAAAGCGAAGGATAGCGATTAAATTCTTCTCGACAGGCTTTTCTATCCAGCTGCTTATACTTCTCAACAAACAAAACAGGATTTTTGCATTCAGAAATCTGCGCAATCGCCTTAATTGATAAAGAACTTCCAGTAGCTTCCTGATAGGCTAATACTTTTTGAAGATTGAGATTTGTCAATCCAGCTTTTTTTAATTTAAACAATTCAAAGTTATTCATTTTTTCACCTCTACTTGTTTATTCGCAAAAAATTTCTTTTTGTATGAACTATTCACATCGTTCGAAAAGAAAAAATCCTAACATCGTATGTCAAGATTTTTAGATATCTTCCAATAAAAATATAGAGATGTCATTCAACTTAGCTTGGCTCTCCCTAGAAGTCGAAAATCGAGGGCTTCAATAAGACTGTCACGACAAGTCAAGTATCTGGATAATACGAGCAGGATTGCCCGCTAGAACAAGGTTATCTCCAAAGGATTTAGTCACGACAGAACCAGCACCCACCACAACGTTATTCCCCAAGGAAATGCCTGGTAGAATCGTCACACCGCCACCAGCCCAGAAATTGTCTCCAATTGTAATTGGTTTACCATATTCCATACCTAAAATCCGTTCGTTTGCCTCCAAGGGATGAAGAGGAGTAAGAAGTTGTACATTGGGACCTAACATGGCATTATCACCAATCCTAATCGGACAAACATCTAAAAAGGTGCAGTTAAAATTAGCGTAAAAATTCTCTCCTACATGGATATTACAACCATAATCACAAGCAAAATTAGGTTCTATATAAATCTGATTCCCGGTGCTACCAAACCATGATTTGAGCAAACTACTACGTTTAGCCCCGTCCAATTCTTGGTTAAATTCCATGCGGTAACGACGTGCCAAGTTACGAAGCTCAACTAATTCTGCATCGCTAGCATCGTATAGGTCACCTGCTAGCATTTTTTCACGTTCTGTCATCCTTGTTTTCCTCTGTTCTCAAGCATGGATTTAATCGGTTCAAAGCTCTTGCGGTGAATGGGAGTTACACCGTTTTCGTGCAAGCCGTCCAAGTGCTTGGCAGTTCCATAGCCTGCGTTTTGGGCAAAATCATAACCTGGATAAACTACATCAAACTCAGTCATTAAGCGGTCTCTGGTTACCTTTGCGACGATACTAGCTGCAGCAATCGAGAGACTATTGGCATCACCTTTAATAATCGATGTCTGGGGAATAGCAGTATCCAAGATCATGGCATCAATCAGCAGATGTTGTGGAGTCTGAGATAGTTTGCCCAAGGCCTCTAGCATGGCTAACTTGGTCGCTTCGTAGATATTTACTTGGTCGATAACTTGGCTGTCCTTGATTCCAATTCCTACGGCTATTGCCTTGTCCATGATTTCTTCATAAATGGTTTGATGTTTGCTTTTGGGAATTTTTTTTGAGTCATTTAAAAAGCGAATTTTACAACCCTTTGGAAGGATGACCGCAGCCGCTACAACAGGTCCTGCCAAAGGCCCTCGTCCGACTTCATCAATACCTGCAATCAGTTCAATTCCTTCTTCATACAATTTTTTTTCATAGGAAAGCATGTGCTCTAATCGAGCATCTTCTGCTTCTTCTGCTAAAAAATCCTTGTATTTCTTCTGGAGTAAGTTTTGCACTCCAGCTCGAACATCCTGAGCTAATTCCTGTAAACGTGGATCGTCTTTATCTGTGATTGTTTCGAGCAGGGCTTTTATTTCCTTAATCGTTGCCATCTTCATCTCCAACGGTATCGAGGGTATAGAG
This sequence comes from Streptococcus handemini, assembly GCF_040984445.1. Lineage (NCBI taxonomy): Bacteria > Bacillati > Bacillota > Bacilli > Lactobacillales > Streptococcaceae > Streptococcus > Streptococcus handemini. Next base: position 6,379 of record NZ_JBFRYH010000007.1, on the reverse strand, counting down.
ACCTAGTTTGCCATCTCTTACTTCTTTCACAAACAAGGTATAAAAGCGATCATAGTCGTCACGAAAACCGAGTTTCTTCGTCATATCCATGATGATTTCAGGAGCTTCATCATCCAGATTCATCTGCTTAAAGCGCTCTTTCAGTGCTGCTGGATAATGGGTTTTGAAATAATTCAATCCGAATATTGTGACCTCGTCCATTGGCAACAGATTATCCTTAATTGCACCCGTTAAAGCCAATTTGAGGGCTACTTGCTCATCTTCAAATTTTGGCCATAAAATCCCTGGTGTATCAAGAATTTCCAAATCTTTATTGGACTTGAGCCACTGCTGCCCCTTAGTAACTCCGGGTTTATTCCCAACTACCGCAATTTTCTTACCAGCCAAGCGGTTCATCAAGGTTGATTTTCCAGCGTTTGGAATCCCAATAATCATGGTACGCAAGGTTTCAATCTGAATGCCCCGTTCTTTTTGACGTTCGATTTTTTCACGCATCAATTTTTTAGCGGCTTCTGTCACTTTCTTGACCGTCGCTTGTTCCTTGGAATTGACCGTTAAGGTTGGAATCCCTTGTACTTCAAAGTAAGTCCGCCATTCCTTGGTCGCTACAGGGTCTGCCAAATCAGCCTTATTTAAAATCAATAATTTAGGCTTATCTCCCACAATCTTTGTCAACATCGGATTTTGGCTCGATAAGGGCAATCGTGCATCTACCAATATCGTTACAAAATCAACAAATTTCAAATTTTCCTGCACCTGTCGTCTTGCTTTTGACATGTGGCCTGGAAACCATTGAATAGTAGCCATCGTGTATCATTCCTTTCCTAGTAAGGGAGTGAAACCTTTTTTACATTAGCTCCGATTAGTACATATTTTCTTATCTAAACAAGATATTCCAGAGCTAAATCTCCATACAATCTTATGAACAATTTTTATTCTACCATATTTTTGTCTATTTTTCTCAAAAGATTCTATCTTGAAATTCTCAGAGGAAATCAAAAAGTCACCTATGCTGGGTTCAATTTTCTGAGAGAACCCAACACAGATGACTTCGATTCTTGAATTTATCAGGATAGAAACAGATTAAATGATCACACAATCGTCACACACGTGTTTTACTAGCATTTGAAATAAAGGACGTATATTCTTGATTACAAAGCACCGATAATCTTATACGGTACATAGTTTTTATCCAGACAAACAAAGAGATGTACGGTGTTAAAACAACACCTTAATCTTTACAAATAGAAGAAATAAAATAAAAGAAAAAGTAGGGAGTATAGAAGAGCTTGCGCTCCTCTGTACTCCCTACTGAAACAGAAAATAGATTATAGAATGGTACACAATATTAAAGTGACAGATGTTCCAACACAGCTTTTGCTTCAGTCATAACATCTTCGATAATTACCTTGGCTGGACGTATAGTAGAAACCAAACCAGCAATTTGACCAGCCATTAGAGAACCATTATCAACATCGCCATCTTCAACTGCTCTAGAAAGAGCGCCCATTGTCATTGCTTCCAATTCATGTCGAGAAATATCTTGATTTTCTAATTCTAAGTACTTAGTCGTTAATTGATTCCGCAAGCATCTAACTGGCGCGCCGAATTTACGGCCTGTCACGACGGTTGAAGTATCAACTGAGATAAGGACTTCTTGCTTATAAGCTGCGGAGATTGGACACTCCTCTGCGGCTAAAAAGACTGTTCCCATCTGTACTCCTTCAGCTCCAAGTGCAGAAGCAGCAACAAAACCGTGACCATCAGCTATACCACCCGCACAAACTACTGGAATATCAAGGTGTGCTGCTACTTGACGTGTCAATGGCATTGTCGTCATCTCACCAATATGTCCGCCAGCTTCCATTCCTTCTGCTACGACTGCATCACAGCCGAGTTCTTGCATTTTTAACGCTAATTTTACAGATGGAATAACAGGTATTACAATAATCCCAGCCTCTTTTAGTCGTGGCATATATGGTTTAGGAGTTCCAGCACCAGTTGTAACAACTTTCACGCCTTCTTCTATCAGAACTTCTACAATTTCTGCTACATTATCCATCATCAACATCAGATTAACTGCAAATGGTTTATCTGTCAAGGCTTTTGTTTTACGGATTTCTTCACGAACTTCATCAGCTGTCATACCACCAGAAGCTAGTATACCTAAACCTCCAGCATTTGAGACAGCACTTACTAATTGGTGGCGCGAAATTTGAGCCATTGCTCCTTGGAAAATTGGATATTGAATACCCAGTAATTCAGTGATACGATTCATAAATTCCTCCTAAATAATCCTAACTACCAAAAGGATAGCATAAAATGGTGACGTTTTCAATCGATCAGCTATTATAAATTTTAATAGAAAGCTTCACATATTGTAATACCTATTATTTTGGAGGTATTACCTGTGCTTGACCACTAATAACTGTTTTTCCTTCCTGATTGCAGACGACTGTATCAAGAGTTAGCCATCCCTTATCGTCTATACTCGTAATCGTAGCTGTAGCAGTCAACGTATCACCTATTGAGACCGGTTTTAAAAAGGTTAATTGCTGCCCTAAATAAATTGTTCCAGGCCCTGGAAGGTACATTCCTAGGACTGTCGAGATAAAAGATGCACCCAACATCCCATGAGCAGTCCGTTTTTTAAACATTCCTTGAGATGCTTCTATTTCATTGATGTGTGCAGGATTCAAATCTCCTGAAATACCTGCAAATAAAACCACATCCGTTTCTGTAACTGTTTTCGAAAAATGAGCACTTTGCCCAACTGTAAATTCTTGCGACATATTTTCTCCTCTTGATTTTTAAAATTGCTTGTGTATAATGATAGTGAAAGGAGAGCCATGAAATTTTATCCTTCTTACAAGCAAATGTTGTCCAACGGAGAGACTCTCCACTATCTTAAAACAGGATCTAGCAATCCTATTCTCGTTTTGTTACATGGCAACCTAACCTCTAGTCGTCATTTTCAATCACTCATGCACGCACTTGAACATAACTTTCAATTACTGGCTATTGACATGCGTGGTTTTGGTCTGTCCACCTACCATAGACCTATTACATCACTACAAGATCTTGCTTTTGATATTATAGACCTCTTGGATTTATTAGGGATTGATCGTTATTACCTCTTAGGATGGTCAGCGGGTGGAGGAGTGGCACTAGAGATGGCTACTATTCGACCGCAATCAATTAAAAAGCTTTTTTTGCTCTCCTCTTTAGGTCTAAAAGGTTATTTACAAGAGCAATCCTTCTCACTCACTCCACTGCCTTTTTCTTGCAATCTGTTATTTGTGAAACGCTTACATGTTGTTGACATCTTTATCATAACGCGGATTTCCTAAAAAATCTAATTAATAAAATTTAATTAACTTATTAGTAAAACTGATAGAGTTTGAAGTTTTTTTCACAAATAGAACGACAGGAGCATCGTCAACAACCTAAAAAACTCTGTTTAAAAGACTCCATCATAAAAGTAACCGCTCCATAACGGAGTATATTGGGCGGTTACAAAGAAAGCCATGATTTCAATAGAAATCACGACTTTTTGAAGCATTTATTTTGGGAAAGGCGGAAAATCCTTTCATCGGCCAGTCAACTTGTTCAGATGTTAGGGCTTTGACTTCATTTTCATCACTTGGCCAATTGAGTTTGCCGTTTTCAAATCGCTTATAAAGCAGAAGCCTTGTCCGTCCCAGTAAAGAGCTTTGAATCGATCTTTTCGACCTCCACAGAAAAGATAAACCTGTCCTGAGAAGGGATCCAGATTGAACTGACTTTTGACAAGATAGGCCAAGGAATCAATCCCTTGACGCATATCTGTTTTCCCACAAACCAAGTAAACTTGTCCTAAATCACTTAGTCGGATGGTCATAGACTAGTACCTTATCCAAGATTGTTTCCAATACCTCTTGGTTGATAGATTGGAAGAAGCTGACTTCCACTTTGCCGAGACGAATTTTCATCAAAATATCATTCCTACTCTTCTTCTCAAAGCGTCGAGATTGGGGAACAGTCAATGGGACGATGGGGTGTGACATAAAAAACCTCCAGTTTTGTTTTTATAACAGTATACTGGAGAACTGACAATCTCGGTAGATACCTCGTTATGGGCGCTTACCATTTACCTACCTAATACTAACAGTTTATTCAACACAAAAGGAGAAGACAGTTGCCTTCTCCCCTAAAAATCATTAGATTGTCATGAAGCACATTCATTTGTTCGATGCCTTCTCTCAGGATGTCGCCAATAACGTCTGCTACAAAGAGCACTACAAAATACAGACCTACAATCCAATTTTCCTTGGATTGTCGTAATTTTTCGGCCACATCTCTTACAAATAAATGTCCTGCTGTCATACCACAAACTAGACTTTTGCTCTTTAATACTTGGCTATTCTTCTCCTTTCTTTTTTTACTAACCATACCTAAAGCGGCCAAACTAAGGGCGGTTGTAACATAGATAAACTCAAGATGTGACGCAGTGTCACCAGTGTCTGGTAAACGATTCTCATGTACATTCATGGCCTCTACCTTAGAACTTACTACAGAAGCTACCGGAGTGACTACTTTCTTGTCATCTGTAGGAGCTGTTTGTTTTGTATCCAATTTAGAAACTTTATTGCTATCTACAGTAAGAACATTAGTATTTCTTTTATTATTTATTGTAGAGCCGTTAATAGGCGGTGTTTGCTGCTTATCCTCACCTGGTTCTCCACTTTGAGATGGAACTGACGATGGATAATCCGCTTTCTTGACGACAATCACAGGTACTTCAACGGTATCAGTGATTTGTCGTCTGGGTAAGTCACAACTACCATAACAGCTCTTTTATCTCCATCATCGGTACTTTGAATAGTTCCAGTAACCACTGCGCTTCCTCCTGAACCTTCTGGGATGGTAACCTTATCAAGAATATCTTTAACACTGATTGGATTACCTTGCAGTACGGTGACAACACCCACACCTGGTTGGTACTTGTCTTTATCAGGCGTGGGATCCGGCTTTGGAGCAGTAGTGACAACCGATAATTTAACAGTTGTTTTACCTTCTTCTCCGTCACTATCGTTACTGTGTGTTCACCTGCTTGAGTTGGAACAAATGCTTTTTTCATTAAAGTTACTTTAGTTCCATCAGGTTTCACAATGATATACATTGGCTCTTCCGTATTTTGGCATCTGTAATTGAAGAATCGTCTTCTTTGCCCTTAATAACAACATCTTTTGTCAAAACAACTGATTCATGAGTTTCAGCTTTTTTATCTTTAGCTGTTACAACTGGAGCCTCATTTGTTATTTCACCCTTACCTGGTTCAGACGTATTCACACCATCTGTCGCAGTTGCTGTAATCTTAAGGTATCTCTACTATAAATGCCTATTCTTCTCTTTTGTGTTTTCCGAGAAGAAGCAATCCCGCAAAACCTAACGCAGCAATACCATATATCGTACTTACTCTGTCTGCTGAATCTCCTGTATTTGGTAATGTTTGCTCAATGCTCTTATTTATCGGAGCTTCTTTTACCGTTGAAACTTCCGGAACAGAAGAAGTAATTGGTGTCGCTGGCGTTGCTGGTACGACTGAAGAATGTGGCACAACCGGCGCCACTGGAGCTGTTGGTACGACTGGAGAATGCTGGATAACCGGTGCCACTGGTTTCGGTGTGACTACTACAGTCTTTTTAACTTCTGTTGTTAGACCACCCTTATCCGTTACTAGGAAGGTCACTTCGTAAACTCCTGGTACATTGTAATCAACTGGATTATTCTTGATAGTGACGGTAACGTCTTTACCATCTTCCTTGTCATTTGGAATGACAGAGGCAATCAAATCTTTATCGCTGATTGGGGTGCTACCTTGTGGTACTGTCACTGTTGGTGATTCACCTGTTGGTGGGGTATTTGGTACCACTGGTTTTGGTGTGACAAATACTGGTACTTCTACGTCTACCAAATCACCATTTGGTAATTCAACCGTCACTGTTACACTTGGTTTCATACCTGGAGTTTCGGTCGTTGGAATTTTTCCAATCGTTTTCACCTTAGCACCTTCTGGCAACTTCACATTCTTAGCTACATCATCTGGTGTGATTGGAGTATCTTGCTCAACAACAATTGGAGTTGTAGGGATAGCTGGTGCCACTGGTTTCGGTGTGACTACTACAGTCTTTTTAACTTCTGTTGTTAGACCACCCTTATCCGTTACTAGGAAGGTCACTTCGTAAACTCCTGGTACATTGTAATCAACTGGATTATTCTTGATAGTGACGGTAACGTCTTTACCATCTTCCTTGTCATTTGGAATGACAGAGGCAATCAAATCTTTATCGCTGATTGGGGTGCTACCTTGTGGTACTGTCACTGTTGGTGATTCACC
>NZ_JBFRYH010000006.1:0-54802 GCF_040984445.1 Streptococcus handemini | reverse complement strand
AAAGCTGGCGACAGATTCTACGCTGAAAATCTTCTTAATCGTGATTTTACTGCGACAGCACCGAATCAGAAATGGTGCACAGATGTCACCTACTTACAATACGGTCTCGGTGCCAAGGCTTATTTGAGTGCAGTCAAGGACCTATATGATGGCTCGATTATCGCCTATGAGATTGGTCACAACAATGATAATCCCTTGGTTATGAAGACCATTAAGAAAGCTCTAGTAGCCAATCCAGGAGCGACACCGCTCATGCATAGCGATCGTGGCAGTCAGTACACTTCAAAGGAATATCGCTATTTTACAACACAGGCTGGCATCACTCTATCGATGTCACGAGTTGGGAAATGTATCGACAATGCACCGATTGAAAGTTTCTTTGGGCATTTCAAGACAGAGTCTTATCATCTCAAGAAATACAAGACCTATGAGGAACTAGTCGCAGATGTCGAAAGCTATATCCAGTTTTACAATACACAACGTTATCAAACAAAATTAAACAACCTGACTCCTTGGGAATTCAGGAATCAGGTTGCTTAGTATCTTTTATTATTTGACTGTCTACTTGACAGGGAGCCGTTCACTATAGGAAGGAGGTTTTTATGTTTTCAATTCAACAAATTCGTACTAAAGCACGTAAAACAATTGCAGAAACACCCGGAGCTTATCTCATTGCTCTTATCCCTGTCATTATGGGAGTTTTGATTAACTTGATGACATCATCAGAGTCTAACAATTTAGTTCTGCAACTGATAAATAATCCTGTCCCAAGTCCATCTCACATTATTAATGCAACAGCCTTTCCATTCTTATATGGTATTTTAGTAGATTTAATGGGACTATCCATATCTTTTGCTCTTTTTCAAATCATCTACAAGCTACGTGAGAATGTCCAAGCAAAAGATGCTTTCACCATCTTTAATCATCAACGATTTGGTAGTATCCTTGTAACCTACCTAGTAAAAGCTATCTTGCTCTTTCTATGGGGACTTGTGGCTACAATCGGACTATCTGTCATGCTCGGTGGCGCAATCTTAAGCGTGGTTGCAACCATCTCTACTCCAGATCCCCAAGAAAATCTATTGGTCATTGCTGGCTTCATGATGATGATCGGATTGTTAGTTATGATTGCGGGAATCGCGCTCTTTCTGCCACAATTCTTCGCCTACTTCCTTGTAGAACCACTTCTCTTTGACCAATTGACGCACAATACCTATACTGGACCATTTGCGGTCATTAAAGAAAGCCGCCGCTTAATGAAAGGTTATAAAATGAGAGGCTTTGTCCTTGATTTATCTTTCATCGGTTGGCATATTTTAACCATGATTAGTTTCGGCATTGTCGGAATTTATGTCATTCCTTACTACCATACTAGCCACATCTACTTCTATCAAGCTGTTCTTGATGACCATGAGATGAAAGAAAAATTTGTACAAAACATGATGCCGTAAAACACGAAAACGTATGGAAACCCATACGTTTTTATGTATTCAAATTTTTAGAACCTATATTCACAGTCAGCAATTCTATTCAGGAGCTTATGAATACAGGTTCTTATAAAATAGATGAAGTGAATTTACACTAAGCATCTTCTTACAGTATTCTTCTCTTATTTCACCATCGCTGATTTCAAATAGGCATCTACCATGCTCTCTGTGGCCTTGATAGAGTCTACATGGGTGCGTTCGTAAGAATGGCTGGACTCGATTCCTGCGCCGAGCAGAGCGTGCTTCACATCTGCTCCTGCGTGCATGGCAGCTGAGGCGTCAGAGCCATAATAGGGATAAATATCTAACTTATACGGAATGTCATTTTCTTCCGCTAAAGCGACCAAATGCTGGCGCAATTCATAATGATAAGGCCCAGAAGCATCTTTGACACAAATTGAGACAGTGTATTCATCGGTCTGCTGGTCATCTCCTATCGCTCCCATATCGACAGCCAAGTATTCTACAACTTGTTCTGGCAGGCTAGAATTTGCCCCATAGCCAATCTCCTCATTATTTGAAAAGTAAAAATGAGTCGTGTAAGGCAGAATAATATCCTCTTCCTTGTAGACTTTTAGCAGGTTCATTAAGAGGGCTGCTGATACCTTATCATCCAAATGTCGGCTCTTAATAAAACCACTTTCTGTGATGACGGTACGTGGGTCAAAGGAAATAAAATCTCCCACTTCAATCCCCAAGGCGCGTGTTTCTTCAGCAGACTTCACCTTTTCATCGAGACGAATTTCCATATTGGTTTGATTGCGTTCTGCGGTTTTCGCATCAGCGTATACATGAACAGAGGTTTGGTGCATGAGGATAGTTCCTGTATAGGTCTTGCCATTTTTGGCAACATGAATCAGGCAATTTTCTCCCTCAATAGAAGGATAGCCAAAGCCACCAATTAAATCCATTTTCAAGCGACCGTCTGGCTTAATAGCCCGTACCATAGCTCCCAAGGTATCCAAATGCGCCGTCACCATTCTATGACGGCTATCATCTGCTCCTACTATACTCACCATGACACCACCCTTTGGTGTTTTCACGGCTTGATAGCCGAAGCTCGTAATCTCTGACTGGATGTAATCCATAATCGCTGTCGTATAGCCTGTTGGGGAAGGCGTATTGGTTAATGTAACAAGATAATCAAGTGTGTTCATCTTTTCTCCTTTTACTTTCTATCCATCTTTTCCTTATTATACCACGTTTGTTGGCTTTTTTTGTTATAATGAAAGCATGAAAACCTACGAAAACATTTATAACCTATTATGGAATGCCAAAGACTACGTGAGTGGAGAAGAATTAGCTCAAGAATTAGGCATTTCAAGAACCTCTGTCTGGAAAGGCATTCAACAGTTAGAAAAACAAGGTCTGGTCATTCAGGCCAAAGCCAACCGTGGCTATCGCCTTGAACAAGGAGATTTGTTGCTTCCTGAAGACATTGAAAAAACACTTCAGATTCCTGTTTACCTAACCAAAAATAGCACTTCAACCCAACTAGATGCCAAGCATGGGATTGAACGGCATGATGCGAACCCTGCTCTTTATCTGGCAGATAGTCAAAGGCAGGCTCAAGGGCGATTTGGTAGACCATTTTTTACTGCTGATACCGGTGGAATTTATATGACCTTACATCTTTGTCCCCAAGCTCCCCTTCAAGACCTAAAACCCTATACCTTATTGGTTGCAGCTGCGATTGTTCAAGCCATTGAAGGGCTAACCGGTATCCAAACAGAAATCAAATGGGTGAACGATATCTATCTCAATGGCAAGAAAATTGCAGGTATCCTAACCGAAGCTGTTTCTTCTATTGAGGCTCAAGTCGTCACTGATATGATGATTGGGGTCGGACTGAATTTTTATCTCCTTGATCTGCCAACAGAACTGAAAGAAAAGGCAACCAGCCTCTTTCTTGAAAAGCCAACCATCACACGACAGCAATTAATTACTGAAATTTGGCGAATCTTTTTTACCACAAGCGAAGAAGACTTACTGGCTCTTTATAAAGAAAAGTCACTCGTTCTTGGAAAACAAGTGACCTTTTCAGAGCACAATCAGCTTTATCAAGGAAGAGCCTTTGAGATTACAGATAGCGGAATCTTACAGGTGGAGCTAGAAGACGGCTCTATCAAGAGTCTAGTAAGCGGGGAAATCAGTCTGTCTTCTTGGTAAGATCTTCAAAAACACGAATCACCTTGCTTACCCGATAGCTCCAGCGAAGATTGCGCACTACAAAAAATCCATAAATGGCTGCCCACATATATTCACCGGCTAAAATCGCCTCATTCATCCAATAAGTCGCAAGAGCCGTTGTAAGGGCTAGAAACAAAAACTGGGAAATTCTCATAAGACTAGTATACCAAAAAATCAGCTCAAAAGCTGATTTTTGTCTTGCTCATAGAGTTGTCGCTATTCCACGACAGAGATGAGTCGAACCTTTAAAATATTAGATCGAACAGCCAATTCTTCAATAATTTCTACTAGCGAAACATCTTTGGGCAATTGCAAGGTGAAGATATTGCGGTAAATCTTCCGACCATCTATATTTTGAACATCAAAGAGTACATTGGTCAACTCAATATGGTGTTCTGCAAAAAATTCTGTTAAAAATTCCTTGGTTTCCTGACGATGAATAAAATGAATCTCCAAGCGTTTAATTTCTGGAGTAGGGATAATGTAGCTGACCAGCATTAAGGAAAAGATAACTGCCAAAAAGGCTAGTAGAGCGATACTATAATAACCCATTCCTAAGGCAATCCCAATACCCGCAACCGTCCAGAGCGAAGCAGCTGTTGTCAAACCAGCTACCCTATGCTTTGTTACCACAATAGTTCCTGCACCTAAAAAACCAATTCCACTGACAATCGGTGCTAAAAGCCGCACCTGATCAACTTCAATCATCGGCTGACTCTGCAACTTCTCGTAAAAAACTGCACTCTGAATCAGAGCAATCGTTGTCGCTCCAATGCAAACTAACAGGTGGGTTCGAAGACCAGCCGGCCGACTCTTTCGCTGGCGATCATAACCAATCAAGCCTGAACATAAAATTGCTAATACTAATCGAATGAATATATCTTGTATGGTCATGTTGCCCCCTTTTCATTTATATCTTTACAACTCAGCGCGCATAAATATTAAACTTTATACGTTGTTCTACTACTGTCTGATATCTATTTATCTCGTATAAATTTTTAAGCTCTTCCATCATTGGATAGTTCATTAAAGAATAAATAATAATGAATAATCTGGGAATAAATATTTGTTTATTTTTCACAGCCAAATAATTTTTCCTGTACTCTTTATACGTCACAGTATCAATCGGATTCTCCTTATCAACACATTGTATCATATACTGCTCCGTAAAAAGTAATACTTCTTCTAAATTGCTACGATTATACAATAAATATCGTTTTAAAGTTCGTATCCACTCACTCCAACTACTCCCCATTGCAACTATCAGCTCGTCTAATAACACTTGACTAGAAAGAGAAAACTCAATTTCCTCTTGATTAGCCATATAAGCAAACTGAATTGCTGATAATATAGATAAAAACTCTGAATGATTCTGAAATCTATTCTTATAATGTTGATAATATAACAAATCTATAGGATCATTATTTGATAATAGTTGTACTCCACCAAAAAGATTTTCTAACAATATGTTAACTTGACTAATTGTTAAGTCAAAGGAAAAGAGGGAGAGATACTGCAATACCTCATGTCTATTTGGAATCTCTCTCCCTTCAAAAACATTTATTAGTCGCTGTTCCAACACATCTACTGCAGCATCATTATCTGATATAAAACCTAGATGAATAAATTGAGAAATGCATCGTTCAAGCATTAAATTTCTTTTAAAGTGTTCAAATAATCCTAATATATCTTGATCTATCAACGATTCTCTCCTTATTGTAATACCTCTACAGGTATTTTTTCTTGAGTTCCAGAAACTGTTTGCCCATATATATCTTTAGCCTCTATCAACACACTAATGTTCTTGCCAACTAAACCTTTAGGGAACTGTACTTCATGTCTAAATTCAAAGATAGAATTTCGAACCTTATTGTCAATCATTCGATCTATACCTACATTCTTAGACTGCGAAGCATACACAGTTCCACTAACTGTGTCAACAATCTTATAGTCAACACTTAAAATTTTATTTTTCATCACATACGTTCCATTGCCACGCTTTTCTATATCACTCAAAGAGTTTTGAATAGGTGTAACAACTCCATTAAAGGATAGCTTATCTCCATCATGTATAACTGTACCATCTGTCATATCTATGTCATAAGAAACTAATTGATTAAAAGTATTAGCGTCCATATAATTATCTTTAACAGATAGCTGCCCTGTATTATCTACTCGAGTAATCTGTAACTTATCCCCTTGATCAAACTTAACGATTGTACTTTTTACCCCATTTGGCAACAGTGGTTCACCGAATGAGTAATAGTACGATTGCATTCTCTTATTATCATTAATGACACCTTGATATTGCAATGTGCCTACTTCTACATTATAAGTTGCACTAGTATCAGAAACATTATAGATGACAAAATGAGCGACACCACTTTGATACTCTTGCGCATCAGCTAAACGCCATTTCGGCAAAATCTCTGCAAATATAGGCGAACCTGATAACTCTGGAATATAATTACTCGGTGACCAGTAACCTGGAAAAGGATCTAAAAACAATTCATATCCATGCTGTTCAGAAAATTCTTTAATATTTTCAAAGTGATTAGAAGGACTAAAACGAGCCAGCATTCTATCTTTAGCATGAGCAATGGTTATATTTTTCTGTGTCTTTCCTTGAATATTGCCATTGGTATCCCTCATTGTTACTACCAAAAGATATTGGCCTGACTTTAATTTTTCAATTTGTTGCCCATTTTTATCTGTAAGATTTATATCCGTTGAATATTCACCTCCTGCTAACAGAGCCGTAAAGGTTCTATCAGTAAAATAAGCTTTGTTCCATATCGCTTGGATTGAACTAGAATCCTCAGCATCATAGACCAAATCTGGCATCATTGCGCTATATAATGGAGTTCTATCATCAGAGGCATAGTAGGATAATAACGGATAATTCACATTCATTGACTGATTGCTCTTCCCTCGCGTTTCCACTACACGAATCGGGGTAGCCACTCCTGCCTTATAAAGCTCTACAGACAGCGTAGCATCTTGAGGAACTGTCCCATTTAACTTACCGATAACATAAAAGTCTCTCTCTGGAGCGATTCGAGACTGACTGATGGACGGAGTTGTAATCTCCATCTCAATAGTATCTGCTGCAACATGTATCCCTAAAAGGCAACCAATCAATACTATATAACAGATGATTCTTTTTTTCATATTTCACACCCTTTTCTATATAAAGACTAAACACTAATAATCCCATTTTCACTGCTTAATTGACCACATTCTCTAATTTTCTCAATAAGCTTTTCAGACAGTGGGGTAGCTGCTATGATATGCGAAAATTCTGAGATATTGGCAACTTTTAACAAGGCCTGCTTGGGATACTTGTCTTTTCCAATCATTAAAATTTTCTGCTTGGCCTGTTGCAATGCTATTTTTTGAAAAATCGTGTCACTTTCATAATAGCTAGATAAGTTTCCTTCATAATCAACTGCCGCTGCACTTAAAAAGGCCTTATCAACATAGATATTTTTAAAAAATTCTTCCATCATACTGCCTGTTGTAGCATGCTGAGAAAAATCAATCCAGCCTCCTAAGAAGAAACAACCTTTGACCTGCTCTTTTTCAATCAATGCAATAATCGAAAAGGAATTTGTGATAATGGTTAGAGTTTGGAGCAAGTCTTTATTCCCAAGTAAGGCTTCAATCATCGCTAAAGATGTCGTACTATTTTCTAGTAGAATAACATCTCCTTCTTCCACTAATTCACTTGCTTTTACACCAATCTTAGATTTATAGGCACGATTCATCTTACGGCGTAAATCAAATGGGAGATAATTTTTTGAACTATCCTTTAGCAAGACGCTCCCATGTCTTTTAATGATTTTTCCTTCAGCAGCTAGTTGCTGTAAATCTTTTCTAAGCGTCTCTGTAGATACACCTAATTTACCAGATAGTATCGCAATAGAAGAAGCCGGTACTTTTGATAAAATATCCAAAATTGTTGCTCGTCTTTTCTCTGCTTTATTCATTATTACATCTCCTTGGCTTATTTCAATTTTCATTTCTATTATCTCATTTTTTCAAAATAGGCCTACTGTCACTACTCATTTTCACTGTCGAATTCAGCACATTGTCGTCTTAACTCCTGCTTTACATTGGAAGAAACAAAGGCTGCATCAATGGCATTATCTACTAATTTCGTAGCCCTTTCTCTGGTCAAATCGAAATGATGTGAAATGGTTTGAAATTCTTTGGTCAAACTCGTATTCGATACTGTTCTATTGTCCGTATTTAAGGTCACCTGAATGCCATGATCTATAAAAAACTGAAAAGGGTATTGAGACCAGGATGTACTCGCCCCTGTTTGAATATTACAGATTGGGCATAGCTCTAACGTAACAGGGAAACCTTTGATAAAATCAGTTGCTACCTTGCTGTTTGAAAGAGCAATGCCATGTCCTATTCGAGAGGCTCCTAGCTGAACAGCCATCAAGACATTTTCTACGCTCCCAGTTTCTCCAGCATGGATCGTAAAAGGAACCCCCTCACTTTTTGCTATTGTAAATAATTTTTTATCCAGCTCTGAAAAACCATGTTTTACTTCATTCCCTGCCAAGTCCAAACCATTAACGCCATTTTGATAGTATTTTACAGCAAGATTGAATATCTCTTGGTTATTTTTCCCTCTCATCATACATAAAATCAAGCCTATCTTAATTTTATACATACTTTTGGCTAAGTGTATTCCTTCTACTACTGCTAACACCGCCTGCTCCATAGACATAGCTTCATTTGCTACATATTCTGGAGCAAATCGTAACTCCATATAAATGACATTCTCTTTTATAGCTTGTCGGGCAACATCTAAGACAGCAAGCTGTAGAGAATGCTCTGTTTTAAGAGCTCCTGTTAACAAAGAAAAACACCGTAAATATTCCGTTAAATTTTGACATTTCTCAGGAGCAATCACAGAATTTGCAAGCATTTTAATGACATCATGTTCAGTTTTATTATAGACTTTCTTTAAAAAATCTAGACTAATAGAGCCATCCAAATGGCAATGCAACTCAACTTTTGGAAGTCTTCTTAGGAATTCTTCATCCAATTAGTTTCCTCCTCTTTTGATTTGTTCAATCATATACTGACCTATTGAGACGCTAAATTTCATAGCTTCTGGTATTAGTTCGTGGGGCATATTAACGAGATATTTGTGAATTTCAAAATTAAATACCCCGTCATACTGAATATTCCGCAAAGCCGTAAAAATAGCATCCCAGTTACTATTTCCCAAATAAGGCAATAAGTGAATGTCTTTTTCATTTGTGTAATCCGAGATATGAAGAGCCTTTAAGCGATGACCCAATGCCTCTAAAGCCTGCCCTTGGTCAATTTGCATAATTTCTGCATGCTCGCAATCCCAGCAAGCACCTAGACCAGGAACTGCATCTACTAGTTCTATCAATTCTTCTACTTCAACACAATACTGGCGAATAGGCTGAATATGCAAATCCCACATATTTTCCACTGCAAAACTCACCTGATAGTCTTTTGCAACTGTGACCCATTTCTGGAAAAATTCTATGTTTTTCCTCTTGGATTTTGCTTTAAAAAGCACCTCGTCCCGAACTGTTGAAGGATGTACCACTAGCCATTTTATCCCTAAAATATTCGCTCCGACAATACATCTTCTAAATAATTCGTCGTACAGCTGATGATCTATATCCGTCCGACAAAAATCATAGACAATGGCATGGCCCTGTTGAAAGCGAATATTGCAATCTGCAGCAACTTTCTTGATAAAATGAAAATAGTCTTCCCAACTATCTGTTTTTAAAGGACTCTCATAAGTAATTAAATCATGAAAACAAAAGTCTAAAATAGTGTAGCCCGCCTCTGCACAGAGTCGAATAACCTTTTCCTGAGGAATCAGCTCCCCATCTCGCCTTTCAAATAAAATATTTGTAGATGTTGATAATTCCATTGTTTCTTCCTCACTACCTTTCTTGTGTATCTATTAGTTGTGCAAGTATTTCTCCCACACCATCTGCCGAAGAAAGACTCGTTACTATCTGAGCAGACTGCTTAGCGTCTGAGCTCGCATTTGCTACTGCTACTGCAATTCCAGATGCCTTAAATAACGCAATATCATTCTCATTATCTCCAATCGCCATTATAGTAGAAAACTCCCTCTTCTTCAGGCGACAATAATGATCTATTCCTGTTTTTTTGCTCACGTCTTTGTGTACAATTTCCACGCCTTGATTACCATAACGTGTGATATTTACAAGCCCCTCTAACTTTTGTAATTCCTCATCTAGTAGATACACGGTATTTTCTGCCAATATATTCACCTTTATCAATTGCATCGTCGCAAAATTAAGTGGCTGAATAGCAAAATAATCTCCTCGCTCCCTGCGCTTACGCTTGGATGTGGCTGTTTCTCGATGGCAATATTCAACGCCACCAAGTGAGTACAATACTGTCATGTCAAAAGCATCAGCCAACCTTACTAAACCTTCGAGTAATTTTACTGGAAATACATGTTCAAAAATAATAGTATCTCCTTGATAAACCAGTGCTCCATTACAAGCAACAACAAACATATCCTCTTGTTGAAGCTGTAGCACTAAAGGATGGATTCTACTAGGCAAGCGTCCAGAAGCAAATACAAAGTCGATTTTATATTCTTTTAAAAGCTTGATCCTTGTAACCACCTTGCTGGGTAGCATTTCTCGTTTTTCAAGCAAAGTTCCATCAATATCGCAAACCACTGTTTTTATCGTTTTCATTTTTTCCATCTTAATGCAAATCTCCTTATTTCAGTTGACTGAAATAAGGAGTAATTTTTTATTCATTTACCCGAATATATTCAGCCAAAGCCTCATTGCTCTTCGTGCTCAATTCTTCAACCGCTTCATCAACCGATAGTTGTTTCTGGGCAAATCTTCCCATGGTATCTTTGACAATGTCATTCACTTCCCAGTTCACCAAGTCAAACGGTTCTTGCGCCATTGGACTTGATGCCTTCATCTGTTCTAAGGCCACTTTATAATTAGGATTCTTAGCATAGAACTCAACCATAGAATCTAGTTTCTCGGTATTTTTATTTACTGGTATGTAGCCTGTCGCTTGTGACCAAGTCGCCTGAACTTCAGGTGATGTTGCATACTTAATAAAATCCCAGGCAGCAGCTAACTTATTATTATCCCCACGATTATACATAACAAGAGCGCTTCCTCCGACACTAGCACCACTAGTATCACTTGCATGAACTTTCGGAAGAAAGGCTGTTTTCCATTGGAATTTATCGCCAACCAAGTGGTTAATTGCTCCTAATCGAGCAGAAGATAAGAGAACCATAGCATTTAATCCTGATGCAAATTCTTCATTTGGATTATCTTCCAAATATTTATAGCTTCCGGATTGAACAACCTTTTCCCACTCAGTCAAAAATGCCTTTAAGGTGCCATCTTTCCCCATGGTATACTCAGTCATTGGCTGAAGACGCCCACCTTCATTATCTCCCATGAAACTCTTTTCTGACTGACTTACAATAAAGTTGGCAAGCTGGTAGCGGGCAATTTCTGTATTTAAACCTGTTACTCCATCTATCTTACCCAAGTCGGTACTATACTGTGCTAATTCTGCAATAGTAGCAGGTGCTCCAGTATGCCCAGCTTTCTTCAGTAAATCTTCGTTGTAATACAATAGCAAGGTTGAAACATTCATTGGAACTCCCATAATTTTTTCTTTATAGGTAAAGGTCCGCAATAAATGTGGATAATAGTCATCCGTAGTAATGCTGGCATTCTTTGAATCAAAAAATTCTTGTGCTGGTACAATTTCTTCTAGAGCAGATAAACTAGGGATATCGCTGCCTACTGTTTGAATAATATCAGGAGCATTTTCTATATCATCTGTCGATGCAGCCATCTTGACCTTGCTAGCAATTCCCGTATCTTGAAAGACCGGTGTAACAGTCACCCCTTTTTCTTTTCCAACCGTTGCATTGTAATCCGCTACAATTTTTTCTAAAGCATCTGCATTCGGTCCCTTCATGGCATGCCAAAATGTAATATCAACAGGCTTCACTTCATCCATAAGTGTTACCGAATTAGTTGATTCTGATGATTCTTTACCGCTTTCCCCACTTGATCCACAAGCTACTAGTAGCATAGAGGCGCAAAGAGCAACGCCAATTCTTACCATTTGAAGTGTCTTTTTCATTTTTTCTCTCCTTTTGAGATTCTTCTAACCTATGACAACAACTTTCTATCCTTTTACACCACCTGACATCATTCCTTTCTTTATATAGCGTTGGAAACTCAAGAATACAATCACCGATGGTAATAAGATAATAATGGCAGCTGCCATGATAATACCATGAGGACTGGCATCCGGAAAGTTTAAGAGTGTCACAGCTACTTGAGCTGTTCGTTTTTCATTTTGATTCGTAACAAGTAGTGGCCACAGATACTGGTTCCACACTCCCACAAAAGACGAGATAAATGTGGTGACAAGTACTGGTTTTGAGGAAGGAAGTAACACCCTCATAAAGAACATGAAATTACTACATCCGTCCATCATCGCTGCTTCTCTAATCGATTTAGAATAAGACATAAAATACTGCCTCATCACAAAAACATTGACTACTGTTACAAAAAATACAATCATCATACCAAGATAGGTGTTAATCAAGCCTAGCTTAGCAACTGTATGATAATTTTTAATAATCAACAAATCAGCGGGAATCATCATCGTTCCCAAATATAGCATGAATAATAATTTTTTCCCTTTAAATTCAAAAAAAGAAAAGGCAAAAGCTGCTGTACTTGCTGTAAAAAGACGAACGCAAGAAGCGCCAATTGTAATAAGAAATGAATTCAATAAAAAGCGAGCAAGTGGGGCATTCGTAAATGCTGAAATGTAATTCTGTAGATAAAATGTGCTTGGAAAGAGCACAATTTTTCTAGTCAAAATCTCATCTGAATTCATGAACGAAATAGAAAGGGCATATAGTATGGGTAAAATCACAAGTAGACCGAGCCCAACACACATTGCTTGATAGGCAACTGATTTAATGTGTTTCATCAATAATTCACACCTTTCTTTTCATAAACAAAGCTAATCATAACAAACAGAAATGTGATGAAAAATCCAACTACTGAAGCAGCGTACCCAACGTTATAATTTTGATTCACAATGGCTGTGCGGTAGATAAAGGATACAATTGTTTCGGTTGTCCCATTTGGTCCTCCATGCGTCAAAATCAGGGTTAAACCACTTGTAATCATTGTTTTGGCAATAGATGATACTAGTAAAAACAAGAGAGTTGGAGAAATACAAGGAATGATAATTTTATAGACTAACTGCACCTTGTTGACGCCATCAATAATTGAACTTTCCAGTATTTCTTCCGGAATACTGCGAATTGCTGTCAACATAAAGAGAAAATTAAACCCAATATTCAGCCAGATTTCCATTGCAATGAGAGACGGAAGAGCTGTCAATCTTTCTTTAAGCCAATTGATATCTAATCCTAATATTTTGTTAACAATACCAAGGTTCGGATTGAGCATCAGTTGAAAAATCATTGCCATAACGGACAAGGACACTGCCATAGGAAGAGAAAATAGCGCTTCATAGATTATAGAAGTCTTTGTTTTTTTACGAGCTATAATAGCAAGTAGCAATCCGATTCCTAATGAACAAGGAATGGTAATCAAGGCATATTTGATTGTATTAAAAACAGCTTGTATAAACTGTTCATTTTTAAATAGAAGAAGATAGTTTTCAAATCCAACAAATGATTTTCTAACACCTGATGCATTGACAATAAATAAACTATCAATAATATTTTGAACAAAGGGAAAATATGTAAAACTTGCCAACAAAAGCATTGAAGGAAATAAATAGAGAAAAGGCTCCATCTTCTTCGCCATCTTTTTCATGCCGTTTACTCTCCTACTCTACCTTACTAGGAAATCTTTGAAACCTTGTCAAATAAGTCTTGCATCAAGTTATCTCTCTTGACATTATAGACATACTTGATGAAATGCCTGCGAGGATCATAGCTATAGTAATGGTTATCTTGCATAATCGGACTAGTCACAATTTTATCCAGCATAAAATCACCATCTAGTAACCAAGCAACTGGTACAACATCCCATATAGCCCTAGACCAGACTTTTCCTCCATAGGTAATTCTTGCTTCCTCAGCTGTCTTTGAAATCATATAGTCACAGAAAGCATTTTTCCCTTTTAACCAGTATTCCAATTCTGGTCCTGTTGTTGTAAAGTGGTCAATCACACCTTTTCCAGGAAATTGAACCAATGCTACTCCAGAATCTAGTAATACCCTCGCCGCAGCTACATCTTGGCCTGAATTAAAGGAAGTATTGTCATGCCAATCATAACTCAATCCTCCTAGCCACAGTACAACGATTTTATCGATAATTTTAGGTTCCAATAAAATAGCCGAAGCAATATTTGTAGCTGCAGCAATGCCAATCACGTAAAGCGGATTATCTTCCGTATACTGCATTGCTCGTTCAATTAAATCATCTACAGCAGCAGAATGCTGAGGAGTGATTGTATTTTTCAGAAAATCTGTTGATCCACGATAGGTAACTTCTTGATAATCATAATTATCAATCAATTTATACACATTTAAAATCTCCTGATAGCTTCTTTCCATGCCATCTTCTGGACTAACTGAATGATGATTAAAAAATGGAGCAGCATATACAGCTTTTAATGATAATTTTTCCTTAGATTGAATAAGATACACTAAAGCAAACTGATCATCTATCTCGTTATAGGTATCTGTATCTAGCACAACATCAATTTTTCCCTGAGGTTTTTCCAGTTGCTTTAAAATTTTGAGATTGTCAATCATAAATCCCCTCCTTTTAGTAAGCGTTTACATTTTGTATTTTACTCCTTTCCGCATTTTTTGTCAACAAAAACGTGTTTTTTTACAACTTTTTGGCAATTAATTGTTTTTAGGCATTTTTGTTTTCAAAAAAACGCTATTTCTCCCCATCGAAAGAAATAACGTATCTGATTTAATTCCCTCAATCCTCAACAATCGTGACAGTATCCGCCAAGAATTGAAAGGCTTCTGGAACAAGGGATTCTTCTATAGTTTCTGGTGCTACTTCTTTTTGCCCTTTTGCCTTAGCTGAAAATTCTGCACGAATGGCTAGCCAATCTTCGTGTGCAATGGCTAAAATATGAGGTGAAAAACCTGCCGCCTTACTCAAGATATTCCCAAACATAGCATCTAAGTTTTCACGTTTCATCGTTTGTTCCGCATTAAAGGCTGATTCAAAAGCTAAAATGGCATGGTGTTCATTAGCTGCAACAGGCTGAGAACCAACCAATAAAGCCTTGTCTGCCCCAGATAAACTTTCGATAATCTCTCCCCAAGCATTCTGTAAACGAGTCAAATTCTCCCTGGCTAGACTTGGATTATCCATCGCTTCTTGTAAAATAGCATGAACTTTATTAGCATCTGGACGGTATTTTTTACTCGTCTGCGGTTTGCGTGAAACTGGCTTGACTTCTAATGGCTGTTTACTTAGGCTTGCCAATTGTTGTTGCAGAGATTGGACCTGAGCTTGGAGGGCTTGAAGCTGTTCTTTCAGATTGTCTGGAATAACCGCTTGTCCTTGTTTGAGCTCTTGGCGCTTATCTTCTGCCAAGCGAATGGTCATCATTTCCGCATAAATCTTCGGCTGGGGACTAGTCTTGATATCTGATAGCGTGCGCGTGACTATCTCAATCATGGCAAAAATACGGTCTTGCCCCATCTCAAGATTAGCTGTAAAAGTCGGACTGGTATGGGGATTTTCCCCACCTGTCTGCACAATCAACAAATCACGCAAATAATAAAGAACATCTGTCGCAAACCGAACCATGCTTTTACCATTATCAAAAATGGTCTGCAAGTGCTGAAGGGCTGTTGGGGCATCCTGCTTACGAATACTGTCCATATAAGCATCCAGGGCTTTTAGACCAATAGACCCTGTAATTTCCTCTGCGACTTCCAAGGTCAAGACTCGGTCGGAACTCAGACTAAGAGCCTGATCAAGGATAGAAAGAGCATCTCGCATGCCACCTTCAGCTCGGCGGGCAATCATGGAGAGTGCCTGCTCATCAAAGTCGATTTCTTCTTGGCTGAGGATATTGGCCAAATGGCGCGTGATGTCTCCTATCTTAATCGACTTGAACTCAAAGCGTTGCACCCGAGATAAAATGGTCGCCGGAATCCTATGCAACTCAGTCGTTGCAAGGATAAAGACCACATTTTCTGTTGGCTCTTCTAAGGTTTTCAAGAGAGCATTAAATGCCCCTGTTGAGAGCATGTGAACTTCATCAATAATGTAAACTTTGTAATGAGCAAGACTTGGAGCATAAGTCGACTTGTCACGAATATCACGGATTTCATCCACTCCGTTATTTGAAGCTGCATCAATCTCAATCACATCTTCCAAGCTTCCATCGGTAATAGCTTTACAGATGTAGCAGTCATTACATGGTTCGCCACCTACTTGGTTGGGGCAGTTCATGGCCTTGGCAAAAATTTTTGCAGCGGATGTTTTTCCTGTTCCACGAGGACCGGAAAAGAGATAGGCATGACTGATTTTTTCTTGTTCAATGGCCTGCTTGAGAGTTGTCGCTACTACTTCCTGGCCAACCATTTCTCCAAAGGTTTGGCTACGATATTTCCGGTAAAGGGCTTGATACATTAGTTCTTCTCTCCAAACATGGCAAAATTCCAATCCGTTCCCTCTACCAGAAGGGCAACAAAGCGTTCTAGGTATTCCTTGTCAATTGCATCGTAATCCGCTACTAAGCGAGAATCAAGATCCAGAACTCCTAAGAGTTGCCCATTTTTCATCATAGGAACAACAATCTCAGATAAGGCTGCCGCATCGCAGGAAATATAGTTGGCATGGGTGCGGACATCGTCTACAATCATCGTCCTAGCTTCCTCAGCTGATTGGCCGCAAACACCCTTTCCAAGAGCAATATGAACGCAGGAAACGCCACCTTGAAAAGGCCCTAAAATCAACTCCTTACCGTCAAACAAATAAAAACCTGTAAAGACGGAATGAGGTAGAGCTTGATTGAGCAGGGCAGAGGCATTGGATAGGTTTGCGAGCGCATTGCGTTCACCATCTAGAAGACCTGCTAACTGGGCTAAGAGTAAGTCATAGGTTGATTTTTTTTCTTGTTCTAACATACTTCTTATTATAGCACAAAACGGGACAAAAAGAGGGACAGAGTCTTTCATTTCATGCGAAATTCTCTTTCCCTCATCATTTTCTACTTCTACTGCTTTTCATCCTCTCTCCAATAAGCTGGTCGATTGCGTTCGTAGGCTGCAATCAAATCCTCATATTGAAGAGTAATACCAATATCATCTAAACCGTTTAGGAGCTTGTATTTCCACTCGCTATCAATATCAAAATGAAAATCGCCAACTGGTGAGATAATTACCTGTTTTTCTAGGTCAACGGTCACCTCATCATCAGGGCTAAGCTTTGCCAATTTCTCTCGCACCTCTCGTGGCTGGACAATCGGCAACATGCCATTATTTAATTCATTGTTGTAATGAATATCCCCAAAAGAACCTGCAATGACAACCTTAAAACCATAGTCAACTAAGGCCCAAGCTGCATGTTCTCGCGATGAACCAGCCCCAAAATTGTCACCTGTCACCAAAATGGTCGCTTTGCGGTACTCCTCTTGATTAAAAATAAAATCAGGATTTTCCGTATAGGCATGATCTAGGTAGCGCCAAGCATACATCAAATACTTACCAAAACCTTTTTTATCAATCAGCTTCAAAAATTGCTTGGGTAGAATTTGGTCCGTGTCAATATTGTCATTCATCAGCGGGACAGTTGTTCCTGTGTAAATGGTGAATTTTTCCATATTTATTCTACCTCCGCCAATTTTCTCACATCGACAAAGCGCCCAGCAACCGCCGCCGCTGCTGCCATGGCAGGACTACATAGGTGTGTTTTCGCTCCAAATCCTTGTCGGTCTTCAAAATTTCGATTGCTAGTAGAAGCACAATGCACCCCTTCTGGCACCTTATCTGGATTCATTCCCAGACACATGGAGCAACCTGGATCTCGCCATTCAAAGCCAGCTTCTAGGAAAATCTTGTCCAAGCCCAATTTTTCAGCTGCCCGCTTAACAGGTCGACTACCTGGCACAACAATGGCTGTTAGATTGGGAGCGATGGTCTTACCCTTGACAAATTTGGCGGCTAGTATCAAATCACTCAAGCGCGCATTGGTGCAAGAACCAATGAAAATATAGCCCAACTCAATGTCTTCAATCTTCTGACCAGGACGTGTCCCCATATAATTGTAGGCTCGTTCATCGTTCAGATCCTTAATCGCTGGAAATAGCTCATCAAAGGAAACACCCATAGACGGATTGGTCCCCCAAGTCACCATAGGAGCAAGGGTTGAAACATCCATACAAATAACCTTATCATAGATAGCATCCTCATCTGATACTAAGGTTTTCCAGTCTGCAATGGCAGCCTCCATATCTGTTGGTGCATTGGCTGTTTTTCTGACATAGTCAAAAGTCGTTTGGTCAGGATTCATCATGCCGATTTTTGAACCAAATTCAATGGACATATTGCAAATGGTCATGCGCTCTTCCATACTGAGGCGCTCTACTGCGTCCCCACGGTATTCCACCGCATAGCCCACTCCTAAACCAACCCCGTACTTAGCAATCAGGGCTAAAATATAATCCTTGGCATAGACTCCTTTTTGCGGACGACCGACAAATTCAACCAAGAGTTTTTTGGGTTTAACCTGCCAAATAGTCTGAGTGGCAAAGACATGCTCAACTTCACTGGTTCCAATGCCGAATGCCAAGGCCCCAAAGGCACCGTGGGTCGCTGTATGACTATCGCCACAAACAATGAATTTCCCTGGCTGGGTCCGACCTGTTTCTGGCCCAATCATGTGGACAATTCCCTGAAGTTCTGAGCCATGGTCGGCACAATCAATACCAAACTCGGCCACGTTTTCTGCCAAGGTATCCATTTGCGCCTTTGAAATCACGTCTCTGATATCATAGATATTGACGGTTGGCACATTGTGGTCAAAGGTTCCATAGGTCAAATCAGGTCTTCGCAAGCGCCTGCCAGCCTCACGTAAGCCTTGAAAGGCCTGAGGACTCGTTACCTCATGGATGTAGTGCTGATCAACATACATAAGTTGAGGCTGTCCTTCTTTTCCTGTAACGACATGACGTTCCCAGACCTTATCTAAAATCGATTTTCCAGCCATGCTATCTCCCAATCCAATAAATCAACAATCCGTCTATGATAAGGCCAAGTAGCCACGCTAATTGGAAATACCATTTTTTCGTCTTATGACGAAAACGAGTTCCACCTGCCCAAGCTCCTAGGCCGCCACCAAGAATACTCATCCCCAATAAAGTCTTTTCAGAAATCCGATAGGCTTGGTGCTCTGCCCTTCTCTTATCCATTCCATACGTTACAAAGACAACTAAATTCCAGACCATAAGGGTCATACTAATGATTTGTTTTCCTGTCATAAGTGTGTGATAATCGCTTCTACTGCTTCAAGAGTAGAAGCATTTCCTCCTAAATCTTTGGTCACTATACCTGCTGCAAAGCTTGCTCCAACTGCTTCTTCAATTTTTCTTGCGGCAAGCTCTTCCCCAAAACTCTCGCGTAACATCATGGCTACCGATAAAATCATACTGACGGGATTAGCAATGCCCATTCCTGCAATGTCAGGAGCAGAGCCGTGAATCGGCTCATACAGACTCGCTCCTGTTCCGTGAC
Organism: Streptococcus handemini; assembly: GCF_040984445.1. Classification (NCBI taxonomy): domain Bacteria; kingdom Bacillati; phylum Bacillota; class Bacilli; order Lactobacillales; family Streptococcaceae; genus Streptococcus; species Streptococcus handemini. Next base: position 35,311 of record NZ_JBFRYH010000006.1, on the reverse strand, counting down.
TGGCTGATGGCATGACCCCAAGAGTTCCTGACAAGACACTAGCCTCGTCTGACAAAATATCACCGAATAAATTTTCTGTGACCAAGACGTCAAATCTAGCAGGATTGGTAATCATGAGCATAGCTGCACTATCGACCAATTGGTGTTCCAAGGTTACATCAGGATAGTCTTTAGCAACCCTATCTGCTACTTGTCGCCATAATTTTGAGGTTGCAAGGACGTTTTGTTTGTCAATGCTGGTTACTTTTTTATTTCTCGTTTGGGCTAGTTCAAAGGCCTGACGCATGATTCGCTCAATTTCTACAACATGGTACTCATTGATATCACGTGCTATTTCCTCTTCAAGCCTATGTTCTCCAAAATAAATCCCACCTGTCAACTCACGAACCACGACAAAATCCACATCTGCAATGCGTTCTTCCTTTAACGGCGATAAGTGCTTCAGAGTAGGCCAAATCGTGACCGGACGAATATTAGCATATAAGCCAAGTTCCTTACGTAGCAAGAGCAAGCCCTGTTCTGGTCGAATAGAAGCCTGATCGTACTGGGGACTTCCAATTGCAGCAAGGAGGACTGCATCTGCCTGCCGACAAGCCTTTAGAGTAGCTGGGGGAAGAGGATGTCCTTCTGCATCAATTCCTGCACCACCGAAGTTTTTCTCAATAATGTCATAGTCAAAAGAAAGTTGAGCTTTCACCGCATCAAGCACCCGCAATCCTGCCTGCATGATTTCAGGTCCAATCCCATCTCCAGCTAGGGCAACGATTGTTTTTTTCATAGCTTCCTCCTTGACTATTCCAGCATATCACGATACGAAACACTTTGTCCAATACTGCCTTCATTTTCTTTTTGGACAAAGATGTTGGCATGGATATAGGCAATGGCACTCGCTTTTAAGACATCAAAGTCCAGTCCTGAGGCATTGAAAATCGTTTCCGTTGCTTGATTTTCCACCGTCACTAATACACGCGCCTGCGAGTCAATACCGTCTGTCACGGCCTCAATATTATAAGACAAGAGCTTGACCTCTTGATGGAAGAAGTCATCAATAGCATTGAAAATCGCTTCGACACTTCCCTTACCAGTTGCTTGGCATTCTACCTCTTCTTGATCTTCATTGACAAGACGAACAGTCGCCACCATACTATCACCCTCTACAGCAAGTGTCAAGTCATCAAAGTGGAAGCCTTCTGGATTTTCTACCGTAACTCCTGCAATCAAGGCACGAATATCAGCATCAGTAATCTCTTGTTTTTTATCGGCCAAAGTCTTAAATTTCGCAAACAATTCATTGATTTCTGTCTCATCAAAATCAAGCGCCAATTCTTTTAATTTCTCCACAAAGGCATGGCGACCTGAAAGTTTTCCAAGTGGCAAGCTATTACTCTTGACACCGACCAGTTCTGGCGTGATAATCTCATAGGTCAGTGGATTTTTTAACACACCGTCTTGGTGAATACCAGACTCATGCGAGAAGGCATTTCCACCAACCACAGCCTTATTTTTAGGAATGGCAATCCCAGAAAAACGAGATACCATTTCTGACGTGTTGATGGTTTCATTCAGAACAATATCCGTTTCCACCTGATAATAATCCGCACGAATATTTAGCGCAACGGCCACTTCCTCCAAGGCTGCATTTCCTGCCCGCTCACCAATACCATTAATCGTACCTTCAACACGACCAGCTCCATGTTTAATAGCAGATAGGCTATTTGCCACCGCCATTCCCAAATCATCATGGCAATGAGGACTGAAAATAATCTCACGATCCGATTTTACCTGTTCAATGAGGTATTGGAAGATATGACCATATTCTTCTGGTGTTGTGAAACCAACGGTATCTGGAATGTTAATGTAAGTCGCCCCCGCATCCACCGCCGTCTGAACCACTTCTAACAGAAAATCCAATTCCGTCCGTGTTCCGTCCTCTGGTGAGAATTCGACAATCTCGAATTTGGAACGTGCATAGCTGACATACTCTGCAATGGTCGCAAGAATTTCTTCCTTGGTCTTTTTCAGCTTGAATTCCCGATGAATCGGACTGGTCGCAATAAAGACATGAATCTGTGGATATTTTGCTTCTTTGAGTGCTTCATAGCAGACATCAATATCCGACTTGACTAGACGAGCTAGACCTGTCACTGCCGTTTTTGTCATTACTCTTGCGATCTCTTTTACTGCTGTAAACGAATCTGGACTGGCCGCAGGAAAACCTGCTTCAATAGCTGAAATTCCCCATTTTTCCAATTGCTTGGCAATGGCAATCTTTTCTTTAATCGAAAAATTCACTCCCGGTGTTTGTTCTCCGTCACGAAGACTAGTATCAAGAAATTCAACCTTACGCATCTCTACTCCTCTTTCTCTTCTAAATAAAATAAAAACATCTCACTTGCCCAAGCGAGATGTGGTAACTCCCGCTTGGTAAGCCAAACAGGACTAACGCTTTTTCTGCACTAGCCCCCTCGTCGCAACAATAAGTTCATAGACGAAACGAATTTCATTTGACTTTCTCCTTGTAGATGAATAAGTATATTATACCATTTTTCTGAACTTTTGCAACAATTTTCTGTATTGTTTCAATTATCAGATAATTTATCATAAAAAAACGGATGACATCCGCTCAAATCAAAGAAAAAGTTCTTTGTGATACTTTTCTTAGGTGGTTCGGACGGTAGCGACTTCCTGCAGAATTCCATACCTAAATGTTGAGCCCCTAGTCTCAACATTTCCGAGGAGCGTCATTCCTAGTAGTGACGCTCCTTTTACCACAGCGAAAAGTATCTGACAAGGCTCGCTCCGCTCGCGAAAATCGAAAAATCGAATATTACGTTAGCAGAGTTTTTTCACTTATTTAAACAAATTTTAGGTCTGTCTAGGTTCTGAACGGAGTACATCCGCCTTCTGTCTCTACTAACCACGACTACGCAAGATGCTTTCTACCTTGGTATTGATCAAATCAATGGCTACGACATTAGATACCCCTTCTGGAATGACAATATCCGCATAGCGCTTGGTTGGTTCAATAAACTGATGATACATAGGCTTCACGACACCGAGATACTGCTCAATGACACTATCAAGGCTGCGGCCACGTTCTTCCATATCCCGCTTAATCCGACGAATAATCCGTACATCATCATCCGTATCCACAAAAATCTTAATATCCATCAAATCACGTAAGCGTTTGTCTTCTAAGACAAGAATTCCCTCCACAATAAACACATCTTGGGGTTCTTGGTGATAGGTCTTTTCTGAGCGAGTATGCTGAGTATAGTCGTAGATTGGAATATCTACTGCTCGCCCAGCCAACAATTCACTCAGGTGGTAAATCATTAAATCCGTATCAAAGGCAAATGGATGGTCATAGTTGGTTAAAATTCGCTCTTCAAAGGTCAAGTGCGATTGATTTTTATAATACGAATCGTGTTCAATCATTGAAATACGAGCATTGGGAAAGTTATCTAGAATTGCGCGTGAGACACTTGTCTTTCCACCACCAGAACCACCTGTTACGCCAATAATAATCGGTTTTTGTGCCATGTCTTACTCCTCTATGTTCTTCAACCTATTGTACCATAAAATCGGCTATCCGTGTACTGCTTTTATCTTCGAAGAATAATAGCTGTTCTGACCTTCAGCAATCTCCCACCATTCATGGTATAATAGATGTATTCAGTTAAGGAAAGGGAACACCATGTTACAACTCGGTATTATCGGAACAGGAGCTATTGCCCATCATTTTGTCGCAGCAGCTCATCATACAAACCACTATCAACTAGCAGCTGTCTATTCACGGACTATGGAAAGTGCAAGAGCATTTGCAGGTCGCTATGACACAGATATTCAGCTTTACACAGATATGGCAGCATTTCTCGCAAGTAGAATCGATTTCCTTTATATTGCTAGTCCCAACTCCCTCCACTACGGCCAAGCCAAAGCAGCCCTTCTTGCTGGCAAGCACGTCATCATTGAAAAACCGGCTGTCACTCGACCAGAAGAATGGGCTGATTTGGTGGCAATCGCTAAAGAAAAACAGGTCTTTGTTTTTGAAGCAGCTCGTAATTACCACGAACAGGCTTTTACCGCTATCTCTGACTTTTTAGCGGATAAGGACATTTGGGGAGCCCATTTTAGCTATGCCAAATATTCGTCCAAAATGCCTGATTTCTTAAACGGAAAGACGCCAAATGTCTTTTCTAGTCGATTTGCAGGCGGCGCTCTCATGGACCTAGGTATTTATCCAGTTTATGCTAGTGTTCGACTCTTTGGTGCGCCTATTTCTGCTCGCTATACTGCTCAACAATTGTCAAATACGGTTGACTTAAATGGTTCTGGACAGCTCATTTATCCAAACTTTCAAGTGACCATTCAGACAGGAAAAAATACCAATAGTTCACTTCCTGCTGAAATTTATACCAATAAAGGTACACTCGTCTTAGACACGATTGAACATATAAGCTCTGCTATTTTTCACCCACTAAAAGGAGAAACAGAGACACTTGCCATCAAACAAGCTCCCCACACTATGCTGGACGAAGCAAGGCAATTCGCAGCCATGATTGAGAATCCTCAGCCAGAACTCTATAAGCATTGGTTAGCCGCAGCACAAGCCGTCCACACTACTCTATACCGTATGCGGCAAGACGCCCAGATTCATTTTGAAGGAGAATCACATGAAAACGACACTTCCTGCTAGTTGGCAAAATCAACTGGAACACCTTGGCTTTACTGACTTTACTGCAATTCAAGAACAGCTCTTTGACCCTATTAGAAGCGGAGAGACAGTCCTTGGTATTAGCCCAACTGGAACTGGTAAAACCTTGGCCTACTTGCTGCCTAGCCTTTTGAATCTCCAGCCTAAAAAAGCCCAACAATTACTCATTTTAGCTCCCAACACAGAGCTAGCCGGTCAAATTTTTGATGTTTGTAAAACCTGGGCCGATCTCTTGGGACTCCAAAGTCAACTCTTCTTATCTGGTTCAAGCCAAAAACGGCAAATCGAACGCTTGAAAAAAGGACCTGAAATTCTTATCGGAACCCCCGGTCGAATCGTTGAACTTATCAAATTGAAAAAAATCAAGATGATGAATGTCAATACCATTGTCCTAGACGAATTTGACCAGTTGCTCAGCGATTCTCAATATCCTTTTGTAGATAAAATTTGTCGCTACGCGCCACGCAATCACCAGCTGATTTATATGAGTGCAACGAATAAGGTAGATGTTAACAAATTAGCTCCAGCAACCCGTACCATTGCGATTGACAATATGGAATTAACCAATATCCAGCATTTCTATCTGCAAGTAGAAAAGCGTGAAAAGGTCGAATGGTTACGCAAACTTGCCCATGTAGAAGATTTCCGTGGCCTTGTCTTTTTCAATTCCTTATCTGATCTTGGCAGTGCCGAGGAAAAACTGCAATACCGAGGTGTCGAAGCTGTTTCGCTTGCTAGCGATGTCAATGTCAAGTTTCGTAAGGTTATTTTGGAAAAATTTAAGGACCATGCCCTCACACTGCTTCTTGCAACGGATTTGGTAGCACGAGGAATTGATATTGATACTCTTGAATGCGTTGTGAATTACGAAGTTCCACGCGACCAAGAAACCTATACCCACCGTGCAGGACGAACTGGTCGTATGGGGCAGGACGGCTTTGTCATTACCCTCATCAGTCATCCAGAAGAACTCAAATCACTCAAAAAATACGCCTCGGTACAGGAAATCTTTCTCAAAAATCAACGCCTATATGTGGAGAAATAGTACTGCTAGGAGTAGGACAAAATCGATGTCCTTGAAATTACGGCAGAACCCTAATTTCTTTTCTCTATCTCCACTCAAAAAACCGAAAGACAAACTACTGAACTGTAGCTACTTGCCTTTCGGTTTTTAATTATATTCTGTCTATAGCATCTATTCCCCAGGGCGAGAGGACTGCTGATCATAGTAAATCAACTGCGGATTCAGATTTTTTCCGAGTAATTCACTAACCGTTACAGATTCGTAACCCTCTCCTGAGAGATAGTCCAATACAGATGCCAGCGAGTCAACCGTTGGCTGATGAATATCATGCATCAAGATAATGCTACCTGGATAGGTACAGGCTTTCACTTCACCTAGGATAGACGTAGCGTTGCGGCTCTGCCAGTCTTTTGAATCAACTGACCAGTAAATAACCGGCAACTGCATGACAGACATAACCGCTCGGTTTACTGATCCATATGGTGGGCGCATCATCTTCGGTTCTTGACCGATAACCTTTTGAATAGCCTCTCTCATTTGATCCATTTCTTGCTTGACTTGGTCCCCTGATAAGGTTCTCAGATCCGCATGATCCCATGTGTGACTAGCGACTTCATGACCCTCCGCAACTATTCGTTTTAAAATCTCTTCATTGCCTGCAATATTCTGCCCAAGAACAAAGAAGGTTGCTTTGGCCTTGTATTTCTTTAAAATATCAAGAACCTGTGGGGTCGTAATCGCACTTGGCCCGTCGTCAAAGGTCAGGGCAATCCGTTTCTGATGTTTTTTCGCTTCTTCTTCAGCTTGATAAGTTGCATAGGCTTGCTGATCTTCGCTAGCTAGGTATTTTTCCTTCACAATTCCAAAAATCGCTGCAATTGGTAAAGTTAGTTGCTTAATCTGGAATTCCTTTTCAGGCAAGTCTATCATCAGCTGACTCTGCTGATAGGAAAAGGGATAGTCTGCTAAATTGCTGGCCTCAAATTGACCGATAATCTTCTCAATCTCTGCATCTATCAGTTGCTTAGTTGCCAAATCAGACTTCAACTGTGCACTAAAAGCTACCTGCAATGATTGACTATCTGTCACAAATGTCTCTAAAGTAAAGGGCTGATTATCCTTGGTGACTAGTACCGTTTCTCCCTTTTCACTTTCCGCTGATGAAATCGAAAAGGGATTGATTTGATAGCGCTCTGATTGGATTTGCTTGCCTTCTACATCTGAAAAATTGGTCGGTATATCTTTCGTTGATACAAAAAAGAGTTCTTTAATTTTTCCACTAGGCTTCTTTGTTCCCACTTTCTCAGCTACATAGTCTTCTATTTTCTCCTTCATGGCAGCATTGGCTTGGCCATTACTATCTTTGGGAATCCCTGCTTCTACATGAGTCGTATCAATATTTCCAGACTGAATAACATACTCTTGCTTATCTAGTATAGTTGTCTGTTTTTCTAAAATAAATCGTGCTATCTTCTGATCTTGAAAACGAGCAAAAGCCTTCACACCTAAAACTGGAGCAAGCCCTAACAAAATGAGACTTGCAACAAGAAGAATGATTCCTTTCTTCATTTTCTTCCCCCCATATTTTCCTTTTCTCCATCTCTCATTTTGCGTACGAAAAAGGCAAGATTCTACCTCTTATCCGATTCTTGCCTATAGTGTTTAATCTGCGCGAATAACTTCTACCCGATAACCATCTGGATCTGTTACAAAATAGTACCGTCCCGGATTCCCTGGTAAGCCTGATAAATCCGTGGTTGGATAGCCTAGCGCTTTGTGCTTTGCATTATCTCCTTCTAAATCATCCGAAGAAAGGGCTAAATGTGAAAACCCATCTCCAACCACATAAGGTCCGTGGTCATAGTTGTAGGTTAGTTCAATTTCAAATTCATCTCCTGGAAGTGCCAAATACACCAACGTAAACTTGTGTTCTGGATAATCCTTCCGACGTGTTTCCTTAAAACCAAAAGCTTTTTCATAAAATTCCTGAGATGCTTCTAAATTCTCAACACGCAAACAAGCGTGCAACATTTTTTTACTTGCCATGTCAATCTCCTTTTCCTAACTACAAATTAGTATACCATAAATAATGTCATTTTTGGGGCTACAAATAAAAAATTTAAAAAACGCCTAGAAAAATCTAAGCGCTTATTTGTTGAGGATTTTCTTCCTATTGAATCACCAATATCTTATTTTCCAAGATAGTATTCAGCAACTACGTTTAATTTTTCGTCAAACTCAAATACAAGTGGTGGGAAGTTTGGAATTTCCACATCCATGATTTCATCGTCTGACAGGCCTTTGATGTGTTTCACAAGAGCGCGGATTGAGTTCCCATGTGCCCCTACGAATACGTTTTTGCCGTCTTTTAAAGCTGGAGCAATTTTATCTTCCCAGAATGGAAGGGCACGCTCAAGCGTTACTTTCAAGTTTTCAGCATCTGGAATCACTGAATCGTCAAGGTGAGCATAGCGACGGTCTGTATGTGCTGAGTGCTCATCATCTTTTGCCATATCTGGAGGCAATACATCATAAGAACGACGCCAGATGTGCACTTGCTCATCACCAAATTGTTCTGCTGCTTCTGCCTTGTTTTTACCAGTCAAACCACCGTAGTGACGCTCGTTCAAACGCCATGATTTTTCAACTGGAACCCACAATTGGTCTGCTGCTTCAAGAGCAAGGTTGGTTGTTTTAATCGCACGTTTCAAAACTGAAGTGTAGGCTTGGTCAAATTCGATACCAGCTTCTTTGATCAATGTACCAGCGTCGATTGCTTGTTGTGTCCCTTTTTCAGACAAGTCAACATCAGCCCAACCTGTGAAAAGGTTCGCTTTGTTCCATTCAGACTCACCGTGGCGAGCAAAGACTAATTTTACCATTTGTTTGGTTCTCCTTTTATTTTTGAGGTTTCCCTCTTCTACCTTTCTATTCTACACAAAAAGCAAGAAAAAAGCTAGCCCTATCGAAATCTGTTTGCGCTTACATTTTATCAGGGTAAAAAATCAGACTTAAGACGGAGATTTATCCCTATTATTTAGCTTAAAAAATGGTATAATGGTAAGACTGAATACGACACATTCACAATCATATCTTCATTTTCTCCCTGTTTCATTGCTAAAGGTGCTCAGACACTCTCATTTGAAACAGGAGTTGAAAAACTATATTTTTTATGGGAGTTGACATGACAAAAGTCGCTATCGTATCGGCCTATCGCTCTGCTATTGGCAGTTTTGGAGGCAGCTTAAAAGATATTCACATTGCAGATTTGGGGTCCCAGGTCTTAAAAAAAGCCATCACTGAACAACCTATCCCGCTTGACCAAATTGACGAAGTCATTATTGGAAATGTCCTAAGTAGCGGACATGGGCAAAATATCGCCCGTCAAATCGCTATTAGAACTGGTCTACCAGAGACGGTTTCTGCCTACACAGTCAACAAGGTCTGCGGTTCTGGACTCAAATCCGTCCTCCTAGCAACCCAATCAATCTTGCTTGGCGACAATGACATCGTTGTGGCAGGTGGAATTGAAATTATGAGCCAAGCACCCTATCTCTCCAAACAGAGTCGCTTCGGCAGTAAACTTGGACATATCCAGTTTGAAGATTCTCTTTTGACAGATGGTCTAACAGACGCATTCAGTCAGGAGCATATGGGAATTACTGCTGAAAACATCGCTGAAAAATACGGCATTACCCGTGAAGCACAAGACCGTTTTGCGCTCTCCAGCCAAGAAAAGGCTGCTGCTGCAATTGAAGCCGGACGGTTTAAAAATGAGATTGTACCGATTCATCTGCAAACGCGCAAAGGGGAAGTTGTCTTTGCAGTCGACGAATACCCTCGTCTCAGTCCTCTTGATAAACTGGCCAGCCTACGACCATCCTTCAAAAAGGACGGTACTGTAACGGCAGCTAACGCCTCTGGTATCAATGACGGATGTGCCATGCTAGTCTTAATGTCTGACGATAAGGCTAAAGAGCTGGGAATCACACCTCTTGCTTACATTGAAAGCTATGCTACAAGTGGACTAGACCCCAATTATATGGGACTTGGTCCTATCTCAGCCAGTCAAAAAGCACTAGCAAAAATAAATAAAACAATCGCTGACATTGACTTATTCGAACTCAACGAAGCCTTTGCTGCCCAATCCATTTCTGTCATTCAAGAACTAGGAATAGACCCTACCAAGGTAAATGTCAATGGAGGTGCTATTGCCCTCGGTCATCCAATCGGAGCAAGTGGCAGTCGCATTCTTGTCAGCCTCATTCACGAATTACGAAAACGTGGTGAACATCTGGGACTTTGTTCCCTCTGTATCGGAGGAGGACAAGGAATTTCCCTCATTATCTCAAATGCACAAAAAGGATAACGTATGAATATCGGTATTGATAAAATCGGTTTTGCAGCGCCTAGCTATGTCCTTGATTTAGCTGATTTAGCGCTTGCGCGACAAATCGATCCTAATAAATTTAAAATCGGATTGCTCCAAAGTGAAATGGCCGTAGCGCCTATTACCCAAGACATCGTGACCTTAGGAGCACAAGCTGCTGCCACTATCTTGACAGACGAAGATAAGGCAGCCATTGACATGGTTATTGTCGGTACAGAATCAAGTATTGACCAAAGTAAAGCTGCCGCTGTCTTTCTTCATCAACTTTTAGACATTCAACCCTTTGCTCGTTCTATCGAAATCAAAGAGGCTTGCTACGGAGCAACTGCGGGTCTTAGCCTAGCAAAAAGTCACATCGCCCAATTCCCACAATCGAAAGTTTTGGTCATCGCTAGTGATATTGCCAAATATGGTATTGCTTCAGGTGGTGAACCAACTCAGGGAGCAGGAGCTGTTGCCATGCTAGTCACCGCAGATCCAAGCATCATGATTCTCAACAATGACAATGTCTGTCAAACCCGTGACATCATGGATTTTTGGCGTCCGAATTATGATAAATATCCTCGAGTAGACGGGAAATTCTCAACGGAACAATACACCGATTGTTTAACCACTACCTTTGACTATTATGTTGAAAAAACTGGTAAGAGCTTGGCAGATTTTGCTGCTATGTGCTTGCACATTCCATTTTCAAAGCAAGGATTGAAAGGGCTACAAGCCATTTGTCAACAGGATGAAGAAACCCTCAATCGCCTCACTGATCGCTTCCATGAAGCAATTGTCTACAACAAAGTCGTAGGAAATATCTATACTGGATCTATTTTCTTATCCCTATTATCACTTTTGGAAAACAGCCAAGTCCTAAAAACAGGTGATTCTGTCCTCTTTTATAGCTATGGTAGTGGAGCTGTTTGTGAAATCTTCAGCGGAACTCTCGTCGAAGGCTATCGCGATCAACTATTGTCAGACCGTCTGGATCAGCTAAATGCTCGGAAACGCCTAAATGTTACAGAGTATGAAGCAATTTTCTTTGAAGAGATTGAGCTAGACGAAGGGGGAAATGCAATCGATTTGCCACTTGACGACACGCCATTTGCCCTTCAAAATATTGAGCAACACAAACGCATTTATCGTAAAAATTAGAGGAAAAGGCATCCTCTTGGCAGGGCCAAGAGGTGCTTTTTTATAAGGAGTTGACATGTCTCTTTTTTCAGGATTTTATAAAAAAACAAGGGAAGAACGAATTTCTATCACTACTGAAACGCGTCAGCTTTCCCAATCTAGCGAGGATATTCTCCTAGCAGATCAAAATCTTCCAGAATCCATTGCAGGAAAAATGGCCGAGAATCATCTTGGAACCTTTGCATTGCCTTTTTCAATTGTCCCTCAGCTAGTCGTAGACAAAATAGAATATAGTATTCCAATGGTAACTGAAGAGCCGTCTGTAGTGGCTGCTTGTTCTTTTGGAGCTAAAATCATTGCCAAGGCTGGTGGATTTAGCAGTCATATTTCCGAACGCCTAATGATTGGACAAGTTGCCCTCTACGATGTCCCAAATAAAACAGAAGCACAAGCCACTATCCTCGCCCAACAGGATCTCTTGCTCCAACAAGCCAACCAAGCTCATCCATCAATTGTCAAGAGAGGTGGAGGGGCTCGCCAGCTGACTGTTGAGCAAAAAGAGGATTTCCTCATTGCCTACCTTCATGTCGATGTTCAAGAAGCAATGGGGGCCAATATTCTCAACAATATGCTAGAGGCTATTAAAGAACCCTTAGCTGCATTAACACAAGGAAAAGCACTCATGGCTATCCTATCCAATTATGCGACAGAATCTATCGTAACAGCTAGTTGCCGCATTCCAATCAAGCAGCTTCATATTGAATCTCACACTGCCTTAGAAATTGCTCAAAGGATTGCCAAAGCCAGTCAACTGGCTCAAGCCGATTCTTATCGTGCAGCAACTCACAATAAAGGCATTTTCAACGGAATTGATGCCATCGTACTAGCTACTGGAAATGATTGGCGAGCTATTGAGGCAGGGGCTCATGCCTATGCTAGCCGACATGGTCAATACCGTGGTCTATCAACTTGGGAAATCATAGATGAAGATCTCGTCGGCACACTGACGATCCCACTTCCTATCGCAACAGTTGGTGGCTCTATCGGACTGAATCCAAAGGTTCAAGTTGCCTTTGACATCCTAGGTCAGCCAAATGCAAAAAGACTAGCAAGTATCATCGCTTCTGTTGGGCTCTGTCAAAACTTTGCTGCTCTACGTGCACTGGTGACGACCGGTATCCAACAAGGTCATATGAAACTCCATGCCAAGTCTCTTGCCATGCTAGCAGGGGCTCAGAACCACGAAATCGACCAAGTTGCCCTTCTCCTACGCCAAGCACCACATACCAATTTAGAAACTGCTCAAGCAATTTTAGAGACCATTCGAACAAAAGCAGAAAAGCCGTAGAAACTGACTTCTATGGCTTTTTATCTAGTAATTATAGTTCTACAAAATACTCTCCATGCGCACTTTCTGCGGAGTCATACCTAACCGCTGATAGAACATAACAGCCTCTTCGTTATCACTCCACACATCAAGTGTTACATTGTAACAGTTGTGTTCCTTAGCAAAGGCTAGCGCATAGTCATACAATTGCTGTCCAATTCTTTTCCCTCTCATTCCCTGCTTCACACACAAATCATCAATAAAAAGAGTCTTAACCGTTTGCAAAACAGAATGCTTTTTGCTTACTATTTTACAGAACAAATGACCAACCACCTCTCCTTCGACTTCATAGACAAAAATCGGTTGTTTGGGATTGATCAGTAGCTCCTCCAATTCCTGTGCAGAAAACTTTTGCCCCGTTGCTTTAAACAAATCAGGCCTCACCTCATGATGAACCGTAAGAATCTCTTGGAGTAAGGCTGTTAAGGCTGGAATATCTGTTAATTGTGCTTTGCGAATCATTGTTATCTTCTCTTATCATTTTTATTATGGTATAATTTGCTCGAATAGGCAATTCCTCAATAGCCTTTCACCCCTTCTCTATTCCTCCATCAATGCAAAAAAATAGAACTTGTAGCCTTTAAACATTTAAACTCTAAAAAGCCTACTGTACCACGTAGAAACGTTGATACAATAGGCTTTTTATCTAGCGTCATAAACATCTGTACTTTCTTAGGCTAGACCTGTGAAAGTCCTAGTTGTCTTGACAGGGGTGCAACGACGAAATCAAAGATTTCTGTTTTACCGCCTATTTAACAGCGTCTTTAAGAGCTTTACCAGCTTTGAATGCTGGAACTTTAGAAGCTGCGATTGTGATTTCTTTACCAGTTTGTGGGTTGCGACCTTTACGTGCTGCACGCTCACGAACTTCAAAGTTACCGAAACCAATCAATTGAACTTTTTCACCTGCTGCAAGGTAGTCAGCTACTGCTGCAAATACCGCATCAACAGCTGCTGCTGAATCTTTCTTTGTCAATGAAGTTGCTTCTGCAACTTTTGCAATCAAATCTTGTTTATTAGCCATTTTGCTAAGTCCTCCAATTAATTTTCTGAGTTATTACTCACCCTAATATAGTACCTAATTTTATCCATTTGGTCAAGCTTTTCGTACGATTTATTAGCTTTTTCTATAAATATCGAAAATGAGCTGATTGTTGTAAAAATCGATGGTATTGGCTTTTACATATAACTTCTGAGCGTTTTCAATTTCTGTTAGATGAATGATCACAGTCGCTTTCTTAGAATCAATCTCCACAAATCCTGGCAATTGTGACTGATTTTTAAGATAAGACAGAATTTCTTCCTTTGGTAAAGACAAGGTCCCAGCAGATATTTCGGATATTGTCAGGAGGATGCTACCGTCATTTAATTTATTTGGCTGAAAATAGATATACAGTGGAATGGTCAAGCCCCAAACCTTATAAGTTCCTTCAAACAAAAGAAATTGACTAGTGGCTGTTACTGTGTAAGAAAATGTATCTGTTTGATAATCCTTCAAATAAGTAGCTAGCACGGTATTTAGCTCTTCTTTATTGGTAGTAAAGGTGCCTATTTTCTGGTCTTGACTCGAAGCTGTTGGTGTAGCTAAGTGACTTGTTGCTTCTCGATTTGTTGTCACTCTCTCTGTTACAACTATTCCAAAAGCAAGTAGAGCAGATACCAAGAGAAGAAAAGCCCACTTCCACTTATTGATTTTTCCATTGTTTTTTTGTTTCACGAATAGCCTCCATAACTGCTTGATTCATGATTTCATACCCTGTATTATTGGGGTGAAAACGATCTTCTTCAGCGAGTAGATTGTTGACAACTTGACTGGATGAATTACTGGACTGGCTAATCCCTTTTTCTCCATCTAAGCCCTTGTAGAGCAACTCATTGATAGGAACAAAATAAACCGCTTCAAGAGATTCTACCGTGTCTTTCGTTGTCTGATTCCAATTATCCACAATCGTCTGCATTTCTGTCAAGTCTGGAAAATTGAGATAGAAAGGATTGTAAATACCAATGACGTAAATTGGTAAGTGGGGATTGTCAGCTCTTGCTTTATCAATAATCTTGACCAGACGTTTACTATAATCCTTTGCAGCCTCATCAAAAATAGCAATATCCAATTGTGTAATATGCTCTAAAATGGTTCTGCGCAGGTCATTTCCCCCAACCGTTAGAGTCATCACATTAGCCTTAGATAGGCTTTCTACGATTTCCTTTTCCTCCATCCGCTTTAGGATTTGTTGGCTCGTATTTCCAGAAACGCCGTAATTATCATAGGAAACTTGATAGTCGTATTGGTTTCCCAAACTCTGAGCCAGAAGTGGAACAAATCCCCCTTGACCAGTCTTATCTCCCACACCCTGCGTAAGAGAATCACCAAGTGCTACATAATGGAAAGCTGTTAATTCTCCTGATTTTCCCTGCACTTCTTCAAGCCGTGAGGTAGCTGATGGAATCAAAAACTGGAAGAAAAAGAGAAATCCCAGCAAGCTGAGAAAAAAGAATAATAAGTGATGTAAAACTGTTCGACTATTCATAGCGTACTAGAACGGCCCAGGCATCTTCTCCTGTATGAGTTTGAATAATGGATCCTGTTTCCAAGACAGAAATGTCTTCTGTCACAAAAGGCTGTAAGACCGCCTTCATCTCCTGAGCAAAATCAGGCGCTCCTGCGTAAGAAATACCAATTTCTGCTACCTTTTTCGTTTCCAAAGCCGCAGCCAAATCCCCCAACCATTTTTTGAAAGTCTTAGCCCCCCGCCCTTTTGTAATAGGATGTAGCTGATGATCTGTCATCTCCATAATCACACGAATATTGAGGAGTGAACTCAGTAAGCCTGTCACACGACCGATTCGACCACCCTTGACTAGATTTTCCAAGGTTGAAATCCCAATATAGAGTTCTGTTTTTTGATGCACTTCTTCTACCGCAGCAAGGATTTCTTCCTTACTTGCACCAGCTTGAGCCAAACGTGCCGCTGTCACTACTTGGAATTTAGCTGCTTGGTCAGTAAAACCAGAATCAATAACCGTTGCATCTACACCCGACAAGGTCGCTCCTTGACGAGCTGCTTCTACTGTTCCTGATAGGGCATGTGATAGGAGAATCGCAATAATTTGACTGCCATCTGCGGCTAACTTTGCAAAGGTTTCAGCAAAGACTCCTACCGGAGGTTGGCTTGTTTTAGGGAGGCTCTTACTATCTCGCATCAATTGGAGAAACTGACCTTCTTCTAAATCACTATCTGAATAAACAACACCGTCAACCATAACCGACAAGGGAACAATTGTAATGCCTAATTCTTCTACCAGTGCTGGTTCAATCGTTGTACTTGAATCTGTGACAATTTTGATCGTACTCATATCTCTTCCTATTCCTTTGAATCTATCGTTTCTATTATATCAAATTTTTCGATTTTGAGCTATCGGCAAAAGATAGAAAAAATGCCCCTAGTGGAACATTCTCTCAGTAGAAACACATCACTTTCTAATCATCATTAGCAACAAAACCGTCATTTGGGATGGCATAGTGCTGGGCAATTTGACCGTCAGTAAAGAGAATCCCATGCAAAACACCACCATAAACAGCACCACCATCCATGCCAAGCTTTCCATCAGCTGTCTGCCATAATTTGGAACTCTCCATAGGATCTCCTGTCAGATAAGTCGTCGGTGTATGACCAAAAACAATCCCTTTTCCTGTCTTATTTTCTGCTTCGTGAAAAGGTGCCCGAATCCAAACCTTTTGATAATCGGTCGTATCTTGCCAATTGTCCAAGGTCAAATCAAGCCCTGCATGGACAAAAATCAGCTGCTCTGTTTCAACATGAAAAGGCATTTGTCGAATAAAAGAAACCAAGTCGCTGGCTTCATTCCTGACCCGCTCGGCATCCAACACACCGTCTACTGGAGCGTCCAAGGGACGGCCTAAAATTGAGTTAATGGTCGTATCACCACCATTTCGTTTGTAATGATTATAACGTTCCTCTGGATTGTCTAACCAAGCAAGAAACATATATTCGTGATTCCCAGATAAGCAAATGGCGCCTTTGTTATCAACCAAATACTTGACATGTTCAAGTACCGCTCTGCTATTTTCCCCACGGTCAATTAGATCTCCTAAGAAAATCAGCTGGTCCTTTTCATTCCAATATTGGAGAAGGGATTCCAACATGCCCGCTTTTCCATGGACATCTCCGATGACAAAATAGTTAGACATCTTTCTTCCTAACCTTTCTTTAAGAGCTCTTTTGCCTGAGTGAGTGCAGCTTCTGTCACATTTTCGCCAGCCAGCATCTTTGCCACTTCCTCAATTCGCTCTTCAGTCGTCAAGAGACGGACACGGGACACCGTTGAGTGGTCATCGCTAATCTTTTCGATAAAGAACTGATAATCTGCAATGGCAATAACCTGCGGCAGGTGAGAAATGGCAAGAACTTGCCCATGACCGCCAATTTTATAAATTTTTTGAGCAATAGCTTGGGCGACACGACCAGACACCCCAGTGTCCACCTCGTCAAAAACGATACTAGTCTTGCCTTCCTTGCGTGAGAAAGCAGATTTAATGGCCAACATCAGGCGAGATAATTCTCCTCCACTAGCCACCTTGACCAAGGGTTTGAAATCTTCACCAGGGTTGGTTGAAATATAAAATTCAATCTGTTCATTTCCCTCACGACCAAATTTGGCCTTGCTAAAGCGGACCTGAAAATCGGCTTTCTCCATATAGAGGTCTTTCAACTCCTGTTTGATTTCTTGTTCCAAACCTTCTGCCAACAAATGGCGAGCAGTTGCTAACTCTCCAGCTAGGCGAATCAATTCTTTTTCACGCTTTTTCAACTCACTTTCAAGGTGTTCAGAGGAGACATCTGACCCTGTCAAGAGTTGGTATTCCTTGCTAATTTGCTCCAGATAGTCCAAGACATCATCAACCGTACCACCGTACTTGCGGCTAATGCTGTAGAGCAAATCCAACCGCCCCTCAACCTGCGTCAAGCGATTGCCATCAAAATCTAGTCCGTCAATAATCCCTTCCAAGCGCTTGGTGACATCTTCTAAGACATAGTAGGTTTCAGAAAGACTGCCAGCTAGTTCTTTATAATTCGGATCAAACTCCTCAATAGACTCCAAGTCATGCATGGCAGAACGAACATTTGTCAGACTGGAAAAATCCTCATTGTCTAACATCGCATAGGCATTTGCCAACGTATCTGCAATCTGCTTATGATTGAGCAACTTTTCCCGCTCTTTGCTTAGTTCCGCGTCCTCACCAGATCGAAGATCTGCTGCTTCTATCTCTGCTATCTGGTATTCTAGCATGTCAATGCGAGCTTTATTTTCCTCTTGATTCTTCTGAATGGTCAAAACTTGCTTACGCAAGGATTTATAAGCATCAAAAGCGGCCTTGTAATCCGCCTTCAATTGGAAGAAGGCATCGTTCCCAAATTCATCTAGCATGGCAATATGGTGTTGCGGGCGCATCAGTTCTTCTTGATCATGTTGACCATGAATATCCACTAAGTGCTGGCCAACAGCTTTTAAAACAGACAAATTCACCAGCTGGCCATTGATACGGCTGATACTGCGACCATTTTGCAAAATCTCACGCCGAATAATTAGCTCATCTGACACGTCTAATCCCTGTTCTTCCAAGAGCTCCTGTAGACTTCTACTCTGCTCAATCGAAAACAAGCCTTCAATCTCAGCCTTTGGCATCCCATGACGGATAACATCCGTCGTAGCTCTGCTTCCCAGCATCATATTCATGGCATCAATAATAATCGACTTTCCAGCCCCAGTTTCTCCTGTAAGGACTGTCATTCCTTGCTCAAAATTAAGGGAAATTTCCTCAATAATGGCAAAGTTTTTAATGGAAATTTCAAGTAACATGACAACCTACCAATTTTTTATTGTTTCTAAGACATCCTGTGCTTGATTTTTGTCTCGTAAGATGATTAAAATCGTATCATCATCTGCTAAAATGCTAAAAATAAGGTGGGAAAATGCTTCGACAATCTGATTTTTCACAAAGGCCGTACTTCCTGGCACTAGATTGAGAGTAATCATCTGCCCCATGCACTCTGAAGACAAGATATTATTCTCCGTTAGCTTCAGCCGACTAGACACAGATTTGGGCAACTCATAAATATAGGTGTTATCTTTTAAAGGAATTTTGACAATCCCTAATTCCTTAATATCTCGCGAAACCGTTGCCTGTGTAGCTCGAATTCCAGAATCTTTCAAATGTTCCACAATTTCTTCTTGAGTTCCAATTTCAAAATCCGTCACAAATTTTCTAATTTTCTCTAAGCGTTCTTTCTTTTTCATCCTTAAATTCCTTATGCGCTTGTTCTACAATAGTTTCAATCATGGAAGAAACATGATTGATGGCTGGACTTTCCTTTTTCAAATGGGCCAAAAATTCCACATTGCCATGACCACCTTGAATCGGTGAAAAATCAAGAGCTTTGACTGAAAAACCAGACTCTACTGCGAACTTTGTCACCTTGTCCAAGACCATGCGATGAACTGACTTGTCCTTGATAATCCCATTTTTACCAATCTGTTCTCGTCCTGCCTCGAATTGCGGTTTGATTAAAGCAACAACGTCACCCTCATCTGCTAGAATCATCGCCAAAGCTGGTAAAATTAAACTGAGTGAGATAAAGCTGACATCAATACTCGCAAACTGAGGCATCTTCTCAAAATCACTAGCGGTTGCATAACGGAAATTAAACTGTTCCATGCTAACAACTCGCTCATCTTGTCGGAGTTGCCAAGCCAATTGATTGGTTCCAACATCGACCGCATAGACCAAGCTAGCCCCACTTTGCAACATGACATCTGTAAATCCGCCAGTTGAAGCTCCGATGTCGAGGGTTGTTTTCCCAGCAACAGATAGAGCAAACACCTGCAAGGCCTTTTCTAATTTAAGTCCACCGCGGCTTACGTATTTCAATTTCTCACCTTTTAACTTTAGCTCGGTGCTGTCATCAATCTTTTCCCCTGGCTTATCATAGCGCTCGCCATTTGCAACAGAGATGACTAAGCCTGCCATGACACCGCGTTTGGCTTGCTCTCGTGTATCAAAAAGACCCTGTTTATAAGCCAATACATCTACTCTTTCCTTAGCCATGTAATCGTAAACTTTCTACTATCTTTCGAATCTTTTCTGCCTGAAAGGCGGTTTTCTTCTCCAAGTCTTGCAGGCATTCTTCTACCTTATTCAAACTCATCTCTAAGAAATCCTTTGCTTCTTCTAAACCAAGAAGGGCTGGATAGGTTGTTTTCTCTGCTACAAGATCTTTGTTAGGGGTTTTGCCCAGTTCTTCAAAACTAGCCGTCACATCTAAAATATCATCCCGCACCTGAAAAGCAAGCCCAAGCCATTCCCCTGTTTCTTGCAATAGAGTTTTTATCGAACCCTCAGCTTCAATCATCACTCCTGTAGCTACAAAGGGATAGGCGAGGAGTTTGCCTGTTTTATGGGCATGAATCGTTTTCAATTCCGAAAGGCTCAACTGCCGTTTTTCCCCTTCCATATCTAGCACCTGTCCGCCAACCATGCCAAAGGTCCCAGCAGCCTTAGACAAGGCCGCAATGAGTTCTATCCGAATCTGACTAGGCAGCTCTGCCATTGCTACCAAAGCATAGGAGTCCAAAAAGAGACTATCCCCAGCTAAAATGGCCATGTCTTCGCCAAATTTTTTATGGCTCGTCAAGCGCCCTCTGCGATAATCGTCATTATCCATAGCCGGTAAATCATCGTGAATCAGACTCCCTGTATGAATCATCTCAAGGGCAGCAGCCACCTGCATATGTGCTTGGGTCAGCCTAATCCCAAATCCTTCTAGCAACTCCAAGAGCAAAAGCGGACGTAGACGCTTGCCACCTGCCTGAATGGAGTAAAGAATGGTTTCTACTAACTGAGGGGCGACTGGCTTTGTAGCATAAAAGTCCAAGATAACCTGCTCAAGCCCTTTTAATTGTTCTACTTGCTTCATTCCATATCCGTTTCTGTTCCGTCTGCTTGCATGACCTTCACCAAGGTCTTTTCTGCTTGATGTAGCGTTTCTTGCAATTCTTTGGAGAGTTTCATCCCTTTTTGGAATTCAGCAATCGCATCTTCTAGTGCCACATCTCCACTTTCCAAACGTGTCACAATCTGCTCCAAATCTGCTAAGTTTTCCTCAAATTTCTTTTGTTTTGACATCCTTTACCTCAACTTCTAGGTGACCATCTCGTAGCTGGATCGTCACATTTTCCTCTTTTTTCACCTTATAGACACTATCAATGACTTGACCATTCTGCTCCAGCAACGCATATCCTCGTGCCACAATCCGACTGGTGTCCAGCAGTAACAGACTATTTGCCAAGCGCTTAACTTCTGCAACTTTCTGATCATAGATGACAGCAGTATTGCTCCGTAACAATCGTTTCTGCTGGGCTAATTTTTCCTGATAAAGAGCAATTTTCTGAGCTGGCGAGCAAGCAAGCAAACGTTGAGTCAACACTTGACTCTGTTTTTCCCCGCTATGTTTATATTCGAAAATCGATTGCCGCATGCGTAGTTGTAATTGATCTAACTTTTGTAAATAGGCATCATAAAGCCGTTCTGACTGCCGAAATATCACTGAGTGAACTAGTTTCTCTAACCGTTCACGATGATAGACCAGCCGATTTCCCATAGCTTTACTCAGCCGATTTTCCTGCTGTTTGAGATGAGATAGCAAGTCTAATTTGGTCACAGGTGTTGCCAACTCTGCTGCTGCTGTTGGGGTTGCTGCGCGCCTATCTGCTACAAAATCCGCCAAGGTTGTATCCGTTTCATGGCCCACACTTGAGATAATCGGAATCCGTGATTCGAAAATGGCTCGGACAACTTTTTCTTCATTAAAAGCCCACAAATCCTCAATAGAACCACCTCCACGCCCAATAATCAGCACATCAAGGTCTGCTCGCTCATTCGCCCTACGGATATTTTGTGCAATCTCTGTTGCAGCTCCGTCTCCCTGCACCTTTGTGGGATATAAGACTATCTCGCGACCGGGGAAACGCCGGCTAACCGTCGTAATAATATCTCGAATGACTGCCCCACTAGGACTGGTCACTACTCCAATTTTTCTTGCAAATTGCGGAATGATTTGCTTGCACTTGTCTTGAAAAAGCCCTTCGTCCCCCAATTTCTTTTTTAACTGCTCAAACTGAATGGCAAGAGCGCCAATTCCGTCTGGTTCAGCCTTCTCAATGATAATGGAGTAACTACCACTCGGCTCATACAACTGAACCCGTCCAATGACATTAATCTTCATGCCTTCTTCTAACTCAAAGCCTAGCGATTTATAAACACCTGCCCAAATAGTTGCCTGAATCACTGCCTTTTCATCCTTCAGCGAAAAATATTGATGACTCGGCCGCTTACGAAAATTAGACACCTGCCCAGTTAAATAAACCCGTTCCAAATACGGATCCCGATCAAACTTCAACTTTAAATACTTGGTCAACAACGACACCGACAAATAATCTGGCATAAAACTCCTTTCATTAAGATACAAAGGACGTAAAGAGCAAAGTAAAAATAGGAGATTGACAGTGTGTTCCATGAACACAAGGAAATCTATCTTTTTTACACAGCTCTTAGTCCGTGTTCAATTCACTAAGATATGAGCGTTTAAAGCACACAGTGAAAATAGGAAATCTGACAAAGAGTTAGCAAACTCTAGGAAGATTTATCTTTTTCACCCAGTGCTTAGCTCGAATTCAATTAAACAAGATATGAGAGCGTTTAAAGCACACAGTGAAAATAGGAAATCTGACGAAGAGTTAGAAAACTCTAGGAAGATTTATCTTTTTCACCCAGTGCTTAGCTCGAATTCAATTAAACAAGATATGAGAGCGTTTAAAGTACACAACATATCCATAGCTGTAAAACGAGTAAACTCGTAACAGCTGCGGCAAGATAGGAGATTGACGATGTGTTCCATGGACACAAAGATATCTATCTTTTTTACACAGTGCTTAAACTATAGTCAACATAACAAGATATACGTTCTTCTTGTATTTCCTGTTCTTTATTATATCAAAAAGGGCGCGAAAAGACTAGAATAGGAAATGTTACTTATGCCTTTAAAATGAATATAGACGACTATCAATTGCACAAAAACAACCAGCCGTCTTGACTGGTTGCTTTTCGGAGATTATGAAAAATATTTAGGATTGAAAATAGTATACCCCATATACGTCCTGTTGACATCCGTCTTAGGACTGATTTAAATAGCTCAATATACTGACATTTTGATATAGAGCTATTTGAAATATTGTCTCGCTAACAGGTCAGTCAATTTTTGTTAGCATTTTAGATTTGATAACATTTGGAAAACAATCCACTGGGCCTAACTTGCTCTCGCATTTCCTGACTGGGAAAAAACAGTCCACTGGACTTACCTCGCTCTCTCACTGCTAAACTCGGGAAAAAACAGTCCACTGGACTTACCTCGCTCTCTCACTGCTAAACTCGGGAAAAAACAGTCCACTGGACTTACCTCGCTCTCTCTGCTAAACTCGGGAAAAAACAGTCCACTGGACTTACCTCGCTCTCTCTGCTAAACTCGGGAAAAAACAGTCCACTGGACTGTTCAGATTGAAGACAAAGTCCATAGAATTCATTTTCTAAGGGCTTTTCTTTATAAATAGGAGTATAATGAAAGTATCTCATATGAGGAGGATAAGAGCTATGCTTCATAAAGAACAACCAGAATATAACCGTAAGCAGTATGGCTTCTATACGCTTGACCAGCTCGTCCCAGAAGATCATTTCCTACGCCAAGTGGATGAGTTGATTGACTTTGATTTCATTTATGACTTGGTTGAAGATATCTACTCTTCTGATAATGGACGTCCAAGTTTAGACCCGATTATGCTCATCAAGATTCCTCTTATCCAATGTTTCTATGGAATTCGCTCCATGCGTCAAACGATGAAAGAGATCGAGGTGAATACCGCTTATCGTTGGTTCCTTGGGTTGACTTTGGAAGATAAGGTGCCTCATTTCACAACCTATGGCAAGAATTACAGTCGGCGTTTCCAAGACAAGCAGGTCATTTCTGCGATTTTTAATCGGGTATTGAGCCAAGCTCTAATGTCTGGTTTAGTTGACCCCAGTGAGATTTTCGTGGATGGCACTCATATTAAAGCAGCTGCGAACAATCACAAGTACCGTAAGGAAATAGTTGAGCAACAGGCCAAGTTTATGAGTGAGCAACTAGCATTAGAGATTGATGAGGACAGGAAGAAACACGCAAAAAAGTCGTTAAAGCCCGTCATAAAAAGCGAGGGTAAGGAAAAGAAAATGTCAACGACTGACCCAGAGAGTGGCTGGTTTCACAAGGGCGAACATAAGGAAGTGTTTGCCTATTCTGCTCAGGTGGCTTGTGACAAGCATGGTTGGGCTTTAGCTTATAGTATTGAGGCTGGCAATGTCCATGACAACCAGGCCTTTCCTGTACTCTTTGCCAAACTTGAACCGTTTACCCCACAATTTCTAATCGCTGACTCAGGTTATAAAACACCCAGTATAGCTAAATTTCTTTTAGACAAGAATATCACGCCTGTTTTTCCTTATACCAGACCAAGAGGGATTCAGGGAAAACTTCGTCCAAAAGATTTTGTTTACGATGAACACTTTGACTGTTACCTTTGCCCTGAAAATCAGGTCTTGGCCTACCGTACTACCACACGAGAAGGGTACCGGGAGTACAAGAGTGATCCTAAGATTTGCGCAGCTTGTCCACTATTATCAGTCTGCACCGAAAGTAGAAACCATCAAAAGGTTATCACACGGCACATTTGGAAAGATTATCTAGAAATTTGCGAAGAGATCAGACATCAAAGAGGGATGAAGGAACTTTATCAGAAACGCAAAGAAACGATAGAGCGACTTTTTGGTACAGCTAAGGAATATCACAATTTACGTTATACAAGAGAAAAAGGGAAGTCCAAAATGGAGGATAAAGTTGGGCTGACTTTGGCGTGCTTAAATCTCAAAAAACTGGTCAAACTGATGGCGGGAAGGCCTTTTTATTTTGCCCTAAACCACTCTACTAGACTATTTTTTTTCAAAATAAAACAGAAAACAAAAAGACAAACCAGACTCTCGACTAGTTTGTCTTCGGTCTAAACAGTCCACTGGACTGTTTTTTTATGCTATACTATTAGTAACAGGAGGAGAATAAGATGAACATTTATTCTGATGATAGTTTAACGCTACATACCGATTTATATCAAATCAATATGGCTCAGGTGTATTTTGAGCAGGGGATTCATGAAAAGCATGCGGTGTTTGAGGTTTATTTTAGAAAGTTACCTTTCCATAATGGGTATGCGGTGTTTGCTGGTTTGGAGCGGGTTGTGCGCTATCTGTCAAATCTTTCATTTACCCAGACTGACCTTGACTACCTGCGTGATCAAGGCTATCCAGAAGAGTTTCTAACGTATTTAGATCAATTACGTCTTTCTCTGACCGTTCGTTCTGCTAAGGAGGGAGATTTGGTCTTTGCCAATGAGCCTATCATGCAAATTGAGGGACCACTTGCTCAATGCCAATTAGTTGAAACAGCCATTTTAAATATCGTCAATTACCAAACCTTGATTGCAACCAAGGCAAGACGAATCAAGGCGATTTTGGAAGATGAGCCACTTCTTGAATTCGGTACACGCCGCGCTCAAGAAATGGATGCAGCCATCTGGGGGACGCGCGCAGCCTATATCGGTGGCGCTGGTGCCACTTCCAATGTACGTGCTGGAAAAATCTTCGGTATTCCAGTAGCTGGAACCCATGCTCATGCTCTCGTCCAAACCTACGGTAACGATTACGATGCCTTTAAGGCCTATGCTTCAACCCATAAAAATTGTGTCTTCTTAGTTGACACCTATGACACCTTGCGTCTCGGTGTTCCTGCTGCCATTCGGGTTGCCAAGGAATTTGGAGATAAGATTAACTTCCTCGGTGTTCGTATTGACTCAGGTGATATGGCCTACATTTCTAAAAAAGTCCGTCAACAGCTTGATGATGCTGGCTATACAGATGCTAAAATCTATGCCTCCAACGATCTTGATGAAAATACCATTTTGAACCTAAAAATGCAAAAGGCTAAAATTGATGTCTGGGGTGTCGGCACAAAACTGATTACTGCCTATGATCAGCCAGCTCTCGGCGCTGTTTATAAGATTGTTTCCATTGAAGATGAAAATGGAAATATGCGCGATACCATCAAACTCTCTTCCAACGTAGAAAAAGTATCCACGCCAGGGAAAAAACAAGTCTGGCGGATTACGAGTCGTGAAAAAGGCAAGACCGAAGGTGACTACATCACTTTTGCGGATACCGATGTGACTGAAATGCAGTCGATTCACATGTTCCACCCGACCTACACCTATATCAATAAAACGGTGACTGATTTTGAAGCCGTTCCTCTCTTGGTGGATATTTTTGATAAGGGTAAACTCGTCTACGAATTACCAAGTCTACCAGATATTCAAGCCTATGCTAATACGCAATTCGATCAACTCTGGGACGAATACAAACGCATGCTCAATCCACAAGATTATCCAGTTGATTTGGCGCAAGATGTCTGGGATCACAAGATGAATTTGATTCAGCAAGTGCGCAACCAAACTCAGTTGAGCCAAAAGGAGAATAAATGAGCCTACAAGAAACGATTATCAAGCAACTAGGTGTTAAACCAACCATCAATCCACAAGAAGAAGTCCGCAAGTCGATTGATTTTTTAAAAGATTACCTTAAAGAACATCCCTTTTTAAAGAGCTATGTTTTAGGGATTTCTGGTGGTCAAGATTCGACCTTGGCAGGCCGTCTGGCGCAACTAGCAATTGAGGAAATGCGGGCTGAAACAGGCGACGAAACCTACCAATTCATCGCAGTCCGTCTCCCATACGGCATTCAAGCAGATGAAGACGACGCCCAAGCAGCACTTTCCTTTATCAAACCCGACATGAGCCTAGTGGTGAATATAAAAGAAAGTGTTGACGCTATGACAAGAGCTGTTCAAGCGACTGGAAGTAGCGTATCTGACTTTAATAAAGGAAATATCAAAGCCCGCAGTCGCATGATTGCCCAGTATGCTCTTGCAGGGAATTATCAGGGAGCAGTGATTGGAACAGATCATGCCGCCGAAAATATCACTGGTTTCTTCACTAAATTTGGTGATGGTGGGGCAGATATTCTACCACTTTTCCGTCTCAATAAGCGCCAAGGAAAAGCCCTCTTAGCAGAATTAGGAGCTGATCGAGCGCTCTACGAAAAAATTCCAATAGCGGATTTAGAAGAGGAAAGACCTGGCTTAACAGATGAGGTAGCTCTCGGTGTAACCTATGATAAGATTGATGACTACCTAGAGGGAAAATCAATTGATGCCGAAGCCCAAGCTATTATTGAGAATTGGTGGAAGAAAACAGAGCACAAACGTCATCTTCCCATTACTATTTTTGATGACTTTTGGAAGTAAGCTAAGACAAGTGATATCGTTTATTGATATCGCTTTCTTTTTGTGTTATGATAGAATAAACCATTTTATAGGAGGATTTACTATGAAGAAACATTATTCTCTGCTACTGTTTTTACTGGTATCAAGCCTTTTCCTAGTAGCCTGTCAAACAACCACATCTGACAGCAAGTCGACCAGTCAACACTCTTCAGCAATTTCAACTTCTTCGAATTCTCCACGCTCTTCCAGCCAATCGAGAACCACATCTACTAGTTCAACCTCCTTAAACGAAGAAACAACACAACAGGAAAAAGAAGGAAGTAACTCTCCTCAATCTGAACCTACCATTGCCCAAAAACACATTCTACCAGTCACGCCACAGATTCAACAAGTTTCAAACTATTGCGCTCCAACAACTGTTAGTATGATATTATCCTCCCGCGGGATACAAGTTGACCAGTTCCAATTAGCTATAGAAATGGAAACCGCCGAACCGTTCGAAACGCATAACCGAGATGCAATTCGAATTCTCAATCGACACCTATTTGGATACGAAGCTCCTACCGAAAAACAGGCAGGATATCGCTTAGAAACAGTAACTAACGCTTCTAGTGATTCTGAGGATATGAAAAAATTCAAAGACCGAGTACGAACAAATATAAAAGATGGGTACCCTTTGTACTATACCTTTGATTGTTCTAAAGTCTATCCTGGAAAACAAGGAGAACACAATGTCATCGGTATCGGCTACTTAGAGACCGCCGATGGTCAAGATATTTCTTTGTTATACTATCTTGATCCTTCTCCAAATGTCCAAGATGCCATATATGGAGGACTTAAGGTCATCACTCCTGAAGAACTCTTATCCGCGATGCTCTCCTGCGAGGAACCAAACTATGGGTGGTAGTCAAACACTACGTCAATCTGTTTTTACTAAATCTAAGAACCTGTATTCACAGCTCAGCAACTCTAATCGGGAGCTTATGAATACAGGTTTTAATAAGAGAAGTCAGATTTTTCCTTCGGTTTCTCTTATTTTGTTATTATATAGGATTATACGTCTCAGCTACTATTAGCACGGACTGGACAAACCAAGGACTAAAGATAGTAAAACACAACTGAATCTCCTTCTTTTTTCTTACTCTTTTGGTCTATACTTGAAGATTTTCCAAAAAGGTCTATAATAGGTTTTAATAGAAAAGGAGAATCTTATGAACTCATTACATCAATCATTAACCGATCGATTTTTTGCTGATTATGAAGCCAATCAGCACTTCGCAGCCATGGAAAATGCAGTAACCCACAATGGTATCTATGCTTCTCTAGAAAAACGTGGTAGCAGTGTAGAAAATAGCCCTGTTTTTTCCATTGACTTAACCAAAGACAAGGTCAGCAACCAGAAGGCTTCTGGGCGCTGCTGGATGTTTGCTGCGCTCAATACCTTCCGCCACAAGATGATTGCTGGTTTCCAATTGGAAAATTTTGAACTCTCACAAGCCCACACCTTCTTTTGGGATAAATATGAAAAATCCAACTGGTTTTTGGAGCAAATTCTAGCGACAGCTGATCAAGAATTAACCAGCCGCAAGGTCAAATTTCTCTTGGATGTTCCTCAACAAGACGGTGGTCAATGGGATATGGTCGTATCTCTCTTTGAAAAATACGGTGTTGTGCCAAAATCTGTCTATCCAGAGTCCATCTCTTCCAGTAACAGCCGTGAACTCAATGCGGTACTCAATAAATTGCTCCGCCAAGATGCACAAATCCTGCGTAACTTGGTCGAAAAAGGTGAAAGTCTTGAAATCATTCAAGCTAAAAAAGAAGGACTCTTACAAGAAATCTTTAACTTCCTTGCCATGTCGCTTGGCTTACCACCTCGTACCTTTGACTTTGCTTATCGCGACAAAGACAGCAACTACCATAGCGAAACAGGCTTAACCCCGCAGGAATTTTACAAAAAATACGTAGATATTCAGCTAGACGACTACGTATCCATCATCAATGCACCAACTGCTGACAAACCTTATGGTAAGTCTTATACCGTTGAAATGCTCGGAAATGTGGTAGGTAGCCGACCTGTTCGCTATCTTAATGTTGAAATGGATCGCTTGAAATCTCTTGCCATTGCTCAAATGCAGGCAGGTGAAACCGTCTGGTTTGGTTCTGATGTCGGTCAATCAAGCAATCGTAAGACAGGTGTCATGGCAAATGGCATGTATGATTTTGCTTCTAGTATGAAAATTGACCTCCACCAAGACAAGGCTGGCCGTCTGGATTACAGTGAAAGCCTAATGACTCACGCAATGGTTTTAACAGGTGTCGATCTTGACGAAAATGGCCAATCCCTTAAATGGAAGGTTGAAAATTCATGGGGAGATAAGGTTGGCGATAAGGGATATTTTGTCGCAAGCGATAGCTGGATGGACGAATATACCTATCAAATCGTTGTTCGCAAAGACTTTCTGACCGAAGAAGAACTCGCAGCCTACAAGGCAGAACCAATTGTCCTTGCACCATGGGATCCAATGGGAGCACTGGCTAGCAAATAAGCGATCGTAAATACTACAAAAACGTATAGGGAGTGAGTTAAACTCTTCAAATAATAAAAACGCATAGAATCAATGACTATTCTCATTGACTTTATGCGTTTTTTATCTATTTTGAGCTACTTTTTATCTCCTAGTGCTCGAATGGCAAGAACAATATTATCTTGATAGTCTTCCAGCAAACTTTCTGCTGCAGCTAGACTGAATTCCCCCAACTGCATGAGAATAGCTTTTTTCACTTGCTGTTTTGATTGAGCAAACACTTGTTCTGCTTCTTCCTCGCTGCAAGCTGTTGTTTGTTGGATAATGCGCTTTGCTCGTCCAATCAGTTTGGCATTGGTTGGTTGAACATCAACCATATAGCCCTTATAGACTTTTCCTAGCTGAATCATAGTAGCTGTTGAAATCATATTTAAGATTAATTTCTGAGCCGTTCCAGCCTTCATCCGACTCGATCCAGCAACCACTTCTGGACCAACCAACACTTCTATTGCAACATCTGCAAGGGCTGATAAGGCTGCTCCTTGGACACAGGAAATCGAAGCCGTCTTAGCACCGATTTTCTTCGCATAAGCAAGTCCTGAAAGAACAAACGGTGTCCGTCCTGAAGCTGCTAACCCAATGACGATGTCCTTAG
Source organism: Streptococcus handemini (assembly GCF_040984445.1). Classification (NCBI taxonomy): domain Bacteria; kingdom Bacillati; phylum Bacillota; class Bacilli; order Lactobacillales; family Streptococcaceae; genus Streptococcus; species Streptococcus handemini. The sequence goes on along the minus strand of NZ_JBFRYH010000006.1, from coordinate 4,996 downwards.
CACTTAACTGATGTTCCTGTAAATCTTCCTCCGCAGCAAGTTGATTATCTTCTGCCCCCTCTTGAGCAGCTAGAATCGCTGGTGTTCCTCCTGCAATCAGCCCCTGTACAAGTTCAGTAGAAACGCCATAGGTCGGAGGGCATTCAGAAGCATCTAAAATTCCTAATCGCCCTGATGTTCCTGCCCCCATATAAAAAATCCTTCCCTGGTTGCGCACGCATGTAACAGCTTGCTCTATCACAAGATTGACCTGTGGTAGTACCTGCGCAACTGCTTGGGCAACTGTCTGATCCTCTCTATTGATATAGGCAGTTAATTCCGCAATACTCATCTCTTCTATGGCTGCAGAGGCCGGATTGATTTGTTCGGTAGGCAACTCATGAATGTCCATCGGTACCCTCCTATTTTCCTAAATATTTCTTTTATTATACACCTTTCCCTAGCAGATAGGGGATATAAAAACAAGGAGAGAAACCATCTTAGCTGACCTCTCTCCTTTTAGTACTATTTTGTTATACCAAACGATTCAATACGCCTATTCTTTTTCTTCCAAATAATCGGCAATTGCTGCGACATCCTTGTCTCCTCGACCTGAGAGATTGACAACGATAATCTTGTCCTTATCTAATTTCGGAGCCCGTTTAATGGCTTCAGCAAGGGCATGTGAACTTTCAATAGCCGGTAAAATTCCTTCTGTTCGGCTAAGAGTTAGAAGAGCATTAACTGCTTCATCATCAGTTGCCGCGACATATTCCACTCGACCACTCTCTTTAAAGAAGGCATGCTCTGGACCAACTCCTGGGTAATCTAACCCTGCTGAAATAGAGTAAACAGGTGCTACACCGCCTTGCTCATCGAATAAGGCAATCGTCTTCATTCCATCGACCACACCAACTGTTCCCTTGGTCATGGTTGCCGCATGTAAACTTGTATCAACACCTTTTCCAGCTGCTTCGACACCTACTAGGCCAACCGATTCATCTGCCACATATTGTGAAAAGGCTCCAATCGCATTTGAACCGCCACCAACACAGGCCATCACGTAGTCTGGTAAGCGACCTTCTTTTTCCAAAATCTGGCGGCGTGACTCGACACTAATGATTTTTTGGAATTCATGCACAATCGTTGGATAAGGGTGCGGTCCTACTGCAGATCCTAGTACATAGAAGGCTTCCAAATCTGCCATCCATGCTCCAAAGGCTGCATCAACAGCTTCTTTTAAGGTTTGGGTTCCTGCTGTTACTGGGTGTACCCTAGCCCCCATCATTTCCATCCGAAAGACATTGAGGCGTTGGCGCTTGACATCCTCAGCCCCCATATAAATATCGCATCCCATGCCAAAGCGAGCTGCTACGGCTGCTGTTGCAACACCATGTTGACCCGCTCCTGTCTCTGCAATGACACGAGTTTTGCCCATGCGTTTTGCCAATAAAATCTGGCCGAGGACATTATTGAGCTTATGTGATCCTAAATGGTTCAAATCTTCCCGCTTCAAATAAATTTTTGCTCCACCCAAACTCTCTGTGAGAGATTCCGCAAAATAAAGTGGTGTTTCACGACCGGCATAGTCTTTTAAATAGGCATGGTATTCTGCCAAAAATGTTGGATCTTCACGATAGGTTTCAAATGTTGTTTCTAATTCATCTAGCAAGGCTTGAATTGCCTCCGGTACAAAGCTACCACCAAATTGTCCAAAATATCCTTTTTCTGCCATTTTTCTTCCTCTTTCTACTTTTTTGTTACAGTATACTCTGATTTATACCAACTCTATATTCTACAGACGCCATCGTTTCTTCATGATATAATCCCTCCCGATAGAGACTGGAACAAAAGTCCCCGACCTCATGATTTTTGTCCCACTCCCATACAAAAAGCCCCCGCATACAAAAACTGTATGCGAGGGCGTCAATGACACGGTGCCACCTCACTTATGGAAGTGTCTAGAATCCTTCCATATCTCCATCTCCTCTAACAAGGAGTTGCACGGTAAGGGGTGCCAACCGAATTCTCATTGTTTTGAATTCATCGTTATCCTCAGCCCATTTCATAAATGTCCGCTGCTTGTTCACAATTACCACAAGCTCCCTGAAAACTTCTCATTTATTACTTTTTCTGATTCATACTCTGCAAAAAGCAACCTCTGACTTCGTCAGCTCCTAATTTTCATTGAGTATAGGCATTATTATAGAATTTCTTTTTTTGTTTGTCAACCCTCTTTTTGGCAAAAAGCCTATTTTTTTGCAAAGGCTTTCTTCCACAGACGGTAAGTCAGATAGGCTAGTAGACCCCCTAGGCTATTGGTCCACAAATCATCTATTTCAAAGACACGACCCACATCAAAGAGGAGATCCAACAAAAGCTGGGTACACTCGATGAACAAGCTAATCAAAAAGCTATAGCAGATGACCGCTCGAAAGCTCTGCCATTTCTTAAACAGAAAAACAAGAGCTAAGACAAGGGGATAGAGCAGAAAAATATTGGTCAAATTTTGCAGCAGAACCAGCCACCAATCAGCTAGGCTATCCAACTTATCTGCATTTATAAAACTGTTAAAGGGAATTGGCAAAATATAGAGTCGTCCAATTTGCACAACCCCTGGCGTTGAAAACATCTTGTACTGGGGATAGATATGTTGCGGTAGGAAACACAGACAACAGATAGCTAGTACGTAGAGTCTGGCCAAAAATACGGCTACCTTGCGCCCTAACCTAGTCAATTCTCCATCACTTTGGAATAGGTGGCTCATGCCTGAATGCCTGCCTTTGCCTTAGCTGCAGCAATGCGGGCACGGGCTGATTCACGATCCTTTTTCATCGTATTGGAACGTAATTGTCCACAGGCTGCATCAATGTCCGTACCATGCTCTTGACGAACAACACAATTGACGCCATTTTTCTTGAGACGATCATAAAAAGCAGCTACTCTTTCAGGCGTAGACCGACTATATTGGTCGTGCTCGCTGACAGGATTATAGGGAATCAGATTGACATAGGACAGCTTGCGAATATTTTTAGTCAAATCAGCCAATTCCTGAGCCTGCTCCACACCATCATTGACTTCATTCAACATGATGTATTCAAATGTTACACGCCGATTAGTTGTCTCGATATAATCTTCAATCGCTTCAAATAAGACTTCAATCGGAAACTTACGGTTAATCCGCATGATACTGGAGCGAATGTCATTATTGGGTGCGTGAAGCGAAACAGCTAAATTGACCTGCACTCCTTCACGGGCAAACTCTCGAATTTTTAGTGCCAATCCAGATGTCGAAACCGTAATATGACGAGCTCCGATTGCCATTCCCTTATCATCATTCACCGTCCGTAAGAAGGTAAGGACATTGTCATAATTATCGAATGGTTCACCAATCCCCATCACAACAATGTGGCTGACGCGTTCTCCCTGATTGCGGTCATCAAAATATTTCTGAACCAGCATAATCTGCGCCATAATTTCGCCACTTGTCAAATCGCGCTGCTTACGAATCAAACCAGAAGCACAGAAGGTACAGCCAATATTACAGCCAACCTGGGTCGTCACACAGACAGATAGCCCATAGTGTTGGCGCATTAAAACAGTCTCAATCAACATACCATCAGGTAATTCAAACAGGTACTTGACTGTTCCATCTTTTGATTCTTGTACAATCCGCTGCTTGAGCGGATTCACAACAAATTGCTCATTGAGCTTTGTTATCAGCTCCTTAGACAGATTGGTCATTTCTTCAAAGGTCTGGACACGTTTACGATACAGCCATTCCCAAATCTGCGTAGCACGGAATTTCTTTTCATCCTGTGCTAAAATCCAGTCTGTCAAATCAGTACGGCTAAGGCTATAAATTGATTGTTTCATACATCTCCTATTTTTGGCGAATCACAAAGCCACGTTTGGCTTCTTGTTGTTCACCATGATTCTTTTTCTTACTTTGCTTCTTACTACGTTCGATCTTCTGCTGCTTTTGTGAACGTGTTCCATTCTTCTCATTTTTTTCTTTGACGGCAAATGAGCGTTGAGACTTGCGATTGTTCCGACTACGGCGCTTGCGATTTGGACGTTCTTCTATTTCGACAACTGGTTCCTGCGGTTGGGCATTACCTAAAACAAAATAGGCGCAGCCAAAATTACAAAATTCTGTCAAATAATCATCTAGTCGACTGATTTTTACATCCGATTTTACAGGCTTATCGTCCTTGTAAAAGCCTTTCAAGCGAAGCTGTTCATTCCCCCAATCGCCCACAATGTAATCAAATTTCAACATAATAGGGGAAAACCGCTGACCAAAAGCTGTCTGATCAAAGGCTTCACGGTAGTCTTCCAAGAGGTCTAATTCAATGCTTTCTGCAACAACCTTATCCCCAACACGTGCAAAACTAGGACCAGGAAATTTATTATAATTATACAATTCTGGTGCAATTTCTTTTTTCATAACGCCTCCTTTTCTCTTTCTGATTCTACCTAACCTTACTATTATACCATGATTGTAGGGATTTTTGATAGGCTAGTAGCAAATAAGAGAAATTTCAGAACATTCTCATATTCTGAAAGTTCTAAAATGAAATTAGCCACTTGAAGGTATGAAAAAACATCTCAGAGAGATATAATTGTAATCACCACAACAACAATTAGAAAGATTCTGAGATGCAAAACTATTATACACCAAAGAGAAAACATTTAACACTAGCTGAGCGCCGATTGATTGAAAAGTGGAAAAAAGAAAACAAAAGTAACCGTCAAGTGGCGAATCTACTGGGTAAAGCGCCACAAACCATCAACAACGAGATCAAGCGTGGCACGGTTCTCCAGCAAGTTAGGAAAGGTAAGTTTGCGAAGCGTTACTCTGCAGACTATGCCCAACAAGCTTACAACAAAGCGCGTCAAAACTCTTGTCGTAAAGCAAAGATTGACAAGGAGACAAAGGAAAAAATCCTCCACTATATGAAGCTGAAATTTTCTCCCGAGATGATGGTGAAGGCTAAGGGAGTGAAAGCGCCAA
>NZ_JBFRYH010000005.1:0-58792 GCF_040984445.1 Streptococcus handemini | reverse complement strand
GCGACAAAAAAGTAATTGGAAATCGCAACCTTCCGCAAAGCTGTGATTGGATTTTATACAAAGGATAATATCATGGTAATGTGCAGAAATTGAAAGTTGAAAATCTTGCAGTCTTGTCAGGAAGGGGGGCTATCACCCTCCCCACGGAGGCTCGCGAGCTTCCCGCCGTCACTATGCATTTTTTCATGCGTGCAAGAAACAAAAAAAGGAGAAAAAAATGAAAAAAATATGCATTAAGTGCCACCAAGAGAAGGAACTGAATGAAATTAACTTTTCAAAAAAAACGAAAAGTAAAACGGGGTTAGATAGTCGTTGTAAAGATTGTTGCAGAGAAATAAATAAACAGCGCTATGAAGCTAAGCGCAATAAAATACTGGAGCAAAAGAGACAATACTATCAACGGCGAAAAATCCGAAAAAATCGAGAAGCACAACAAGAAAAAGCTATCTAAATAAAAAAGAGCAGTTTGCGCACTGCTCTTTGAAAGGTATTTTTGTATGGTGTCTGAATTTCAGAAAAAGGAGGTACTACAATAATAGCATGAGCGGGAAAGGGCGTCAATTACAGGGTTGTTTTTTAGATAGCAAACTAAAAAAAGCCAGCTAGCGCTGACTTCTCAGATATTTCACAAGTCTATTATATCACAAATGAGGGCAAAATATGGATAAAAAACGAATCAGAGAGTACGCCAAGCGAAAACTAAAAGAGTTTGAACGTTGGCAGAGAATCGCACAAGATGACAGTATACGCTACTCAGATGAATATATCCTACAGGCAGAACGGGGAGAATTTCAACCCGTGGAGCGCTTGGAGATTAACAGGGAGACAGCACGGCAGGAACTGAACGCAATCAAGTCAGCCATTAACTCAATCGGCGACATCAGACAACGGCAAATACTAATATTAAACTATCTTGAACGCAAGCCAGTTGAGCAGGTACGGCAGATAGTTAAAAGCAAGTATCAGCCCTATGAAGCCATCAAAAAAAGCCAATACAACAATTTAAAAAATGCCGCTCTTCTTGCTTTTGCCAAGCAATACAGAAATGGAGTGCTTGAAGCGTTGTGAGGTTGAAAATTTGGCAGGTTTTAGCCGTTTTATTAGTTTGTCCGATAATTCAACCACGGACAGACTAAAAGCCCTTAGAAGCGATTTTAGAGAGGGCACTGAGTAAGTCCCATATGAAAAAAATATCTTTTTACTTGCTAAATACGTGTAATACGTGTTATAATAATCTTGTCAGGAGGTAGAGCGCTATGCCGATGACACAAAAAGAGATGGTGAAACTCCTGATTGCTAATGGTTGGATAAAAACCAAAGGCGGTAAAGGCTCCCATATCAAAATGGAGAAGCAAGGAGAAAGACCCATCACAGTCCCGCATGGTGAACTGAATAAGTACACCGAGCGAGGAATAAGAAAGCAAGCGGGCATATAGTCCGCCCCTGCTTTTTGAGAGTAACGGAGGTAAAAAAATGTTAGTTACTTATCCCGCCTTATTTTACTATGACGATACGCAAGGGGAGAACGTAGCCCCGTTCTTTGTATATTTTCCAGACGTTGACGGGTCGGGCACTCAAGGGGACAACCTTGCGGACGCTATGGCCATGGCTTCCGAATACCTTGGCATTATGATGGCGGACTGTATCGAAAACGATAGAGAACTGCCAAAACCGTCTGACATCAACAGTCTTTCATTGACTGAAAATAATCCATTCAAAGATGATAAAGATTTCGAACTACAGTATGATGCAGAAAAGTCTTTCATCTCCCTTGTCATGGTCAACGTTGCGGAATACTTGGGAAGTCAAGAGCCGATAAAAAAAACGTTAACTATACCACGTTGGGCGGACAAGTTGGGGCGTGAGTTGGGTTTGAACTTCTCCCAAACACTTACCGAAGCCATCGCAGATAAGAAATTACAAGCCTAGCCATCGCTAGGCTTTTCCGGATACAGTAGAATACAGTAGAATTTGCTATAATAGACTTATCAGCAATCAAAAAAAAGCGTAGTTTACACTACGCTCAGATTGAAGACAAAGTCCATAGAATTCATTTTCTAAGGGCTTTTCTTTATAAATAGGAGTATAATGAAAGTATCTCATATGAGGAGGATAAGAGCTATGCTTCATAAAGAACAACCAGAATATAACCGTAAGCAGTATGGCTTCTATACGCTTGACCAGCTCGTCCCAGAAGATCATTTCCTACGCCAAGTGGATGAGTTGATTGACTTTGATTTCATTTATGACTTGGTTGAAGATACTTACTCTTCTGATAATGGGCGTCCAAGTTTAGATCCGATTATGCTCATCAAGATTCCTCTTATCCAATGTTTCTATGGCATTCGCTCTATGCGTCAAACGATGAAAGAGATTGAGGTGAATACCGCTTATCGTTGGTTTCTTGGGTTGACTTTGGAGGATAAGGTGCCTCATTTCACAACCTATGGCAAGAATTACAGTCGGCGTTTCCAAGACAAACAGGTCATTTCTGCGATTTTTAATCGGGTGTTGAGCCAAGCTCTAATGTCTGGTTTAGTTGACCCAAGTGAGATTTTCGTGGATGGCACTCATATTAAAGCAGCTGCGAACAATCACAAGTACCGTAAGGAAATAGTTGAGCAACAGGCTAAGTTTATGAGTGACCAACTTGAACTTGAGATTGATGAGGACAGGAAGAAACACGCAAAAAAGTCGTTAAAGCCCGCCACAAAAAGCGAGGGTAAGGAAAAGAAAGTATCTACCACTGACCCTGAAAGTGGCTGGTTTCACAAGGGAGAACATAAGGAAGTGTTTGCCTATTCTGCTCAGGTGGCTTGTGACAAGCATGGTTGGGCAGTATTGAGGCTGGCAATGTCCATGACAACCAGGCCTTTCCTGTACTCTTTGCCAAACTTGAACCGTTTACCCCACAATTTCTAATCGCTGACTCAGGCTATAAAACACCCAGTCTAGCTAAATTTCTTTTAGACAAGAATATCACGCCTGTTTTTCCTTATACCAGACCAAGAGGGATTCAGGGAAAACTTCATCCAAAAGATTTTGTTTACGATGAACACTTTGACTGTTACCTTTGCCCTGAAAATCAGGTCTTGGCCTACCGTACTACCACGCGAGAAGGGTACCGGGAGTATAAGAGTGATCCTAAGATTTGCGCAGCTTGTCCACTATTATCAGTCTGCACCGAAAGTAGAAACCATCAAAAGGTTATCACACGGCACATTTGGAAAGATTATCTAGAAATTTGCGAAGAGATCAGACATCAGAGAGGAATGAAAGAGCTGTATCAGAGACGCAAAGAAACGATAGAGCGACTTTTTGGTACAGCTAAGGAATATCACAATTTACGTTATACAAGAGAAAAAGGGAAGTCCAAAATGGAGGATAAGGTTGGGCTGACTTTGGCATGCTTAAATCTCAAAAAACTGGTCAAAATGATGGCGGGAAGGCCTTTTTATTTTGCCCTAAACCACTCTTCTAGACTATTTTTTTCAAAAATAACACAGAAAACAAAAAGACAAACCAGGCTCTCGACTAGTTTGTCTTCAGTCTAAAGCGTAGTTTACACTACGCTAGTTCTTGCCTGCTGAACTCGTGAAAATTTGTTCACCTTTTTTAAAATTTTGAGCTTATCAACCTTGATTTGATAGGCTTTTTTTATCAAAAATTTGTTCACCTTTTTGTGGACTTTCTGGGGAAATCTATGGCAATCTATGGAAATGCGTTTTTTTTAAAAAGTCAGTCATATCAAGGGTTTATGGGCTGTAAAGTGATGTAAAGAAACCTATATTTTTAAATTTTAAATTAGTCATAGGTTTTCCTCAATTTTCTCTTAGTGTTATTATATCAAATAACGTTCGGAAAATCTGCCTCTTGATTTTATTTGTTAGAAAATAGCTAGGGATATGGTATAATACTGTCTGTGCCGTGAGGTACTTCAAAATCGACCTTCAATCGTTTTTTGAAAATAGATGGTGTAAAGAAAGTTTACACTAGATTAAATTGATGGGAGAATAGACAATGGGTGATAACTCAAAGATACGTGTTGTCGTTGGTATGAGCGGAGGTGTTGATTCCTCTGTCACGGCCCTGTTGCTCAAGGAGCAGGGCTATGATGTGATTGGCATCTTCATGAAAAACTGGGACGATACAGACGAAAATGGTTTTTGTACAGCAACAGAAGATTACAAAGATGTCGCAGCTGTTGCCGATCAAATTGGGATTCCGTACTACTCTGTCAACTTTGAAAAAGAGTATTGGGACCGGGTGTTTGAATATTTCCTTGCCGAATATCGTGCAGGACGGACACCAAATCCTGATGTGATGTGTAATAAAGAAATTAAATTTAAAGCCTTTTTGGACTATGCTATGAACTTAGGTGCTGATTATGTGGCGACAGGTCACTATGCACAGGTCAAGCGAGATGAGAACGGAGTGGTTCACATGCTTCGGGGCGCTGATAATGGCAAGGACCAGACCTACTTCCTTAGCCAATTGTCACAAGAGCAATTGCAGAAAACCATGTTTCCTCTAGGTCATCTGCAGAAGTCAGAAGTGCGTGAAATTGCAGAACGTGCTGGGCTTGCAACGGCTAAGAAAAAAGATTCGACAGGGATTTGTTTTATCGGTGAAAAGAATTTTAAAGAATTTCTTAGCCAGTATCTGCCTGCTCAAAAAGGGCGTATGCTGACTATTGACGGTCGAGATATGGGGGAACATGCAGGTCTCATGTATTACACCATCGGTCAACGTGGAGGCCTTGGTATCGGTGGGCAGATTGGCGGAGATAACGCCCCGTGGTTCGTTGTAGGAAAAGATTTGTCACAAAATATTTTATATGTAGGTCAGGGATTCTACCATGATTCATTGATGTCAACTAACTTGACAGCTAGTCAAGTTCACTTTACACAAGAGATGCCTGAGAATTTTACGCTGGAATGTACGGCTAAATTCCGCTATCGTCAACCGGATTCAAAAGTGACCGTCCACGTAACAGGAGACAAGGCTGAAGTTATCTTTGATGAGCCACAACGGGCCATTACACCTGGTCAAGCAGTTGTCTTTTACAATGGTGACGAATGTCTAGGTGGAGGTATGATTGACCTTGCCTTTAAAGATGGAAAAGTGTGTCAGTATATTTAGGTTGACAAATTTGTAAATGTAAAATGGAGTAGGATGTGAAAATCGGAGTTATACAGGCTAGCACTAGAACGGATATGAACGATGTATTAGTTCGGGCTGTTCAAAAATCAGTTGCAGGTCAGCATAAAGTGGTCAACTTGGGTGTTTTTCCGAATGAGACAGTTAGCTATTCTTATGTAGAAGTCGCGGTTATGATTAGCTTTCTTATCGAGTCTCAATCTCTGGACTTTGTAGTGACAGGATGCTCATCTGGTCAAGGAATGATGCTTGCCTGTAATAGTTTGCCTGGTCTCCAGTGTGGATTCATTCAGACACCCCAGGATGCTTTCTTATTTGGTAGAATCAATAGTGGTAATGTTGTTTCCTTACCGCTTGGATTGAATATCGGATGGTGTGGGGAATTAAACTTGGAATATACACTTGAAAAATTATTTGACGGTGAATTTGGGGTTGGTTATCCGAAGGAAGATGCTACTAGAAAGCAGCAAGAAACAGCATTATTGAATAGCATCAATCAGCTAACCAAGAGAGCATTGCTAGAAATCATAGATGAAATGGACGAAGGTTTGCTCCGGAAAATAGCCAATCGAAAGATTTTCTATCAGTATGTTGATAGAAATGCAAAGAATCGAGCATTGGTGGATAAATTGCAGCGATTCCTTGATTGACATTCTGTGCCAATCTGATAGAATAGAAGCATGACAATGCTATGATGGTCAAAGCTCATAGGAATTGGACGTTTTTTGCGTGCAGTTTCTGAGGGTTTTGGCTCTTTTTGTGTGGAAATGGAGTATCGTGTGGATTTTCGAACAAAAAAAGACGAGCAGATTTTTGGTGTTCGTGCAACGGCACTAATTATGAGGGAGCAGAAACTCTTTCTTTCCTATCGTGAGAATACTCAGAAATACTATACGATTGGTGGTGCTATCAAAGTTGGCGAGTCAACAGAAGATGCGGTTATTCGTGAGGTAAAGGAAGAATTAGGAATAGATGTCGTAGTGAAGCAATTAGCTTTTATTGTTGAAAATAAGTTTACAGTAATTGATAAGAAAGAAACCATTCATTATCATAACATTGAATTTCACTATATAGTAGAGCCAGTGGAAGAAGTTCCAGGCAATATGGTAGAAGAAGGAGATACTTCACCATGCTACTGGATAGATGTTGACAACCTTGTAAACATTGATGTAGTTCCTGCGTTTTTGAAAACACACTTACCAAATTGGTCAGGGACGATTGAACAGATTCGATTAAAGGAGACTAGAAAATGACATATACATTTACCGAAGAATATGATGTAATTGTAATTGGAGCTGGACATGCTGGGGTAGAAGCAGGCCTTGCAACCAGTCGGATGGGCTGTAAAACGTTGCTTGCAACGATTAACTTGGACATGGTGGCCTTTATGCCGTGTAATCCCTCTATCGGTGGGTCAGCTAAGGGAATTGTTGTTCGGGAAATTGATGCCCTTGGTGGAGAAATGGGGCGCAATATTGACAAGACCTACATTCAGATGAAAATGCTGAATACGGGTAAAGGTCCTGCTGTACGCGCTTTGCGAGCCCAGGCAGATAAGGCAAAATATTCGCTTGAAATGAAGCGTACTGTGGAACAACAGGAGAATCTAACTCTTCGTCAGACCATGATTGATGAAATTTTGGTTGAAGAAAATCGAGTCCTCGGTGTTCGGACAGCGACCAATCAGTATTTTGCGGCAAAGGCAGTTATTGTGACAACAGGAACGGCTTTGCGTGGGGAGATTATCATCGGTGACTTAAAATATTCCTCAGGACCAAATAATAGCTTAGCTTCTGTCGCTTTGGCTGATAACTTGAAAGATTTAGGTCTTGAAATTGGGCGGTTTAAGACAGGAACGCCACCTCGTGTCAACGCACGTACGGTTGATTATGCTGCAACAGAAATTCAACCTGGAGATCAGAAGCCCAATCATTTTTCATTCCTATCAAAGGATGAGGATTATCTGCAAGACCAGATTCCATGCTGGTTGACCTATACCAATGCGCGCAGCCATGAAATTATCAATAGTAACCTTCACAGAGCGCCTATGTTTTCAGGTGTGGTTAAGGGGGTAGGCCCACGCTATTGTCCATCTATTGAGGATAAAATCGTGCGTTTTGCGGATAAAGAGCGTCATCAGTTGTTCTTAGAGCCTGAGGGGCGTGATACGGATGAGATTTATATTCAGGGGCTTTCAACCAGTCTTCCTGAAGATGTGCAAAAGGACTTGGTTCACTCGATTCAGGGGCTTGAAAATGCAGAAATGATGCGGACAGGTTATGCGATTGAGTATGATATGGTCATGCCACATCAGTTGCGGGCGACCCTTGAAACCAAGAAAATTTCAGGGCTCTTTACTGCTGGTCAGACCAATGGGACATCTGGCTATGAAGAGGCTGCTGGTCAGGGAATTATAGCAGGAATCAATGCTGCTCTTAAAGTGGAAGGCAAGCCAGAATTGATTTTGAAGCGTAGTGATGGCTATATCGGGGTGATGATTGATGACTTGGTGACCAAAGGAACGGTCGAGCCTTATCGTCTCTTGACTAGTCGAGCAGAATATCGTTTGATTTTGCGTCATGATAATGCAGATATGCGGTTGACAGAAATTGGGCGTCAGGTTGGTTTAGTGGATGATGAGCGCTATCAGGTCTTCCAAATTCATAAGCAGCAATTTGACAATGAAATGGCTCGTTTGGATTCGATTAAATTGAAGCCAGTCAAGGAAACCAATGAAAAAGTTGTTGCGATGGGCTTTAAACCGCTGACAGATGCGCTGACTGCAAAAGAATTTATGAGAAGACCTGAAATCACCTATGCGGATGTTATTGAATTTGTTGGTCCAGCTGCTAAGGAATTGTCTGATAAGACCATTGAATTGATTGAAACCGAGGTGAAGTATGAGGGCTATATCAGCAAGGCCTTGGATCAAGTTGAGAAGATGAAACGGATGGAAGAAAAACGGATTCCAGCAGATATTGATTGGGATGATATTGATTCGATTGCAACGGAAGCTCGTCAGAAATTTAAGCTGATTTCTCCTGAAACGATTGGACAGGCAAGTCGCATCTCAGGGGTCAATCCAGCAGATATTTCAATTCTCATGGTTTATCTAGAAGGGCGTAGCCGCTCTATTTCAAAGAATAAGGCAAAACATAATGACTAAAGACTGGGCATTTGTCTGGTCTTTTTGTAAATCTTCCGTGGAAATAGAAGCTAGCATTTTCAGCGGTTTTATGGTAAAATGGCAAGCAGAGGTTAGTGATGAAAAAATTTCGATTTTCAACGATTCATTTTGTGATGATTGGGGTAATCCTATTTGGATTATTGGCCGTTATTCATGGTTTATACCCTGAGTCAACAATTACCTATTTATCTATTTTTGTAGCCCTCTTTTTGCTGGTCTTGCTTTTTATTTTTCAAAAGCATTCCTATGAAGTGAGTGAAGTAGAACAAATTGAATACTTAAATGCCCAAGCTGATACGGGTCTCATGCGTCTACTTGCGCATATGCCGGTCGGTGTGATTAAAATCTCAGAAGACAATCAAGTAGAATGGTTCAATCCCTATGCAGAGCTCTTATTTGTCAAGGAAGATGGTGAATTTGATCAGCGAAAACTGCGAGAAATGATTGATGTTGGTTTAGATGAGGATAGGACCTATGTAACAATTGCTGATAAACGTTATGCAGTCTACGTAGATTTCGAACAGGGCCTCTTCTACTTTTTTGATGCGTCAACAGAATATTATGCTACCTCAAATTTGATTGGTAGTCGGCCTGCTATTGGGATTATTTCTGTCGATAATTATGACGAGTTAGAAGATATTTATTCCGATTCTCAGATTAGCCAAATCAATAGTTTTTTAGCTCAATTTGTATCTGATTTTGCAAATGAAAATGGGATTTATTATCGTCGTGGAACTATGGATCGTTTCTATTTCTTTACAGATTATGCGGTTTTGGAAGGATTAATTGAAGATAAATTTTCGGTTATCAACCGGTTTCGTGAAGAAGCAAAACAGATGGAGTTGGCTTTGACCTTAAGTATAGGAATTGCTTATGGAGCTAGTAATCATCAGCAAATCGGTCAGGTTGCCTTACAAAATCTGAATATGGCGGAAGTTCGGGGCGGGGATCAAGTTGTCGTCAAAGAAAATGATGAGAGCAAACAGCCACTCTTTTTCGGTGGTGGTTCTGCTGCTGCTGTTAAACGGACACGAACGCGGACACGTGCGATGATGACGGCTGTTTCGGACAAATTGAAAGTGGTGGATGCAGTATTTGTGGTGGGACATCGAAACCTGGATATGGATGCCTTGGGTTCTGCTGTTGGAATGCAGTATTTTGCACAAAATATCATGAACAATGCCTACACTGTCTATGATCCCCAGGAAATGTCAGCTGATATTGAGCGAGCAATCCAGCGATTGACTCATGAAAATTGCTCGAATTTATTGGCCGTAGAGGAAGCCAAGAAGCAGGTGACTTCTCAATCGCTTCTCATTATGGTCGATCATTCGAAGATCGGTTTGACCTTGTCCAAAGAATTTTATGAATTGTTTAGCCAGGTTGTCGTGGTGGATCATCATCGTCGTGATGCCGATTTCCCAGACAATGCAGTCTTGACCTATATTGAGAGTGGTGCAAGTTCAGCGAGTGAATTGGTGACAGAATTAATTCAATTCCAAAATGATAAGCACCATAAAATCAATCGTCTTCAATCCAGTCTCTTGATGGCAGGAATTATGCTCGATACAAAGAATTTTACAGCTCGAGTAACGAGTCGTACGTTTGATGTAGCAAGTTACCTCAGAAATCGTGGTAGTGATAGTTCAGAAATTCAGCAGATTGCGGCAACGGATTTTAACGAATACCGTCAAATTAACGAATTGATTTTAAGAGGCCAAAAGATTTCAGACCACATTGTCTTGGTCTGTGGAGATGAGCAAATCGCTTATGATACGATTGTACCAAGTAAGGCAGCGGATACGATTTTAGGAATGGCAGGGATTGAAGCAGTCTTTGTTGTGACAAAAAATGTTAATGATTATATCGCTATTTCAGCTCGTAGTCGTAGTAAGGTGAATGTGCAGCGAATCATGGAAGAAATGGGTGGAGGCGGTCACTTTAATCTTGCAGCAGCCCAAGTCCATTATGAATCACTTGATCAAGTTCAACTGAAATTACGGCAAGTGATTGAAGAGGAATTAAAAGAAACATAGGAGGAATCCACATGAAAGTTATTTTTTTAGCAGATGTAAAAGGAAAAGGTAAAAAAGGAGAAATTAGGGAAGTTCCGACAGGATATGCCCAAAATTTTTTGATTAAGAAAAATCTTGCCAAGGAAGCAACCAATCAAGCCATTAGTGAATTACGTGGTAAACAAAAATCGCAAGAAAAAGCTCATGCTGAGATGTTAGCAGAAGCGGAAACAATTAAGGCGAGATTAGCTGAAGAGAAGACACTTGTTTCCTTTGTTGAAAAAGTTGGTCCAGACGGCCGTACTTTTGGTTCTATTACGAGCAAGAAAATTGCCGAGGAGTTGGACAAACAATTCGGTATTAAGATAGATAAAAGAAATATCCAGTTGGATCATCCAATTCGTGCGATTGGATTGATTGATGTTCCTGTGAAAATTTATCAAGATGTGACAGGAGTTATTAACTTAAGTATCAAGGAAGCCTAAGTAAATTGTATTAGAGATGGGAGGTGAGAATCTTGGCAGAATTGGATGAATTGCGTGTACAACCTCAGGATATTTTAGCAGAACAGTCTGTTCTTGGTGCAATTTTTATCGATGAGGGAAAATTAGTTTTCGTTCGCGAATATATTGAAGCAGACGATTTTTTCAAATATGCGCACCAACTGATTTTCAAAGCAATGATTGCCTTGTCTGATCGTCATGAAGCGATTGATGCGACTACCATGCGGAATTATCTAGACAATCACGGGGACTTGGAAAATATTGGTGGTCTCAGTTATTTGGCAGAAGTCATCAATTCGGTACCGACCTCTGCGAATGCGGAATATTATGCCAAGATTGTTGCCGAAAAATCAAATTTACGGAAATTGATTTCGAGTCTGACGGATTCGATTAACCAAGCCTATGATGGGGCAGATGAGTCAGATGAGATTATTGCGCGTGCTGAAAAAGCCTTAATTGATGTCAGCGAAGGTGCTAGCCGTAGCGGTTTTAAGCAGATTGAGGATATTTTACATATCAACTTTGAAAATTTGGAAAAACGCTCGCAACAAACATCTGACATTACGGGGATTGCGACTGGCTATCCAGCCTTAGATGCGATGACAACAGGCTTGCATGAAGAAGAGTTGATTATTTTGGCGGCTCGTCCCGCTGTCGGAAAGACAGCCTTTGCCTTGAATATTGCACAAAATATTGGTACAAAACTAGGATTGACAGTTGCTATCTTTTCCCTAGAGATGGGGGCAGAAAGTCTTGTTGACCGGATGTTGGCAGCAGAAGGCATGATTAACTCCCGTTCGATTCGTACAGGTCATTTGACGGATGAAGAATGGCAAAAATTGACCATGGCACAGGCAAATTTAGCCAACGCAAGTATCTATATTGATGATACGCCAGGGATTAAGATTACTGAAATTCGCTCTCGCTCTCGGAAATTAGCGCAAGAAACAGGAAATCTCGGCTTGATTTTGATTGATTATTTGCAGCTGATTACAGGCACTGGTCGGGAAAATCGCCAGCAGGAAGTTTCTGAAATTTCTCGCCAATTGAAGATTTTGGCTAAAGAGTTGAAAGTGCCTGTTATTGCCCTTAGTCAGCTATCTCGTGGAGTGGAACAGCGCCAAGATAAGCGTCCAGTCTTGTCTGATATTCGGGAGTCTGGTTCGATTGAGCAGGATGCAGATATTGTAGCTTTCCTTTACCGTGATGATTATTATGAACGAGGGGGGCAAGAAGAAGGGGGTATCCCAAATGATACTGTTGAAGTCATCATTGAAAAAAACCGTTCAGGAGCACGTGGGACGGTTGAGTTGATGTTTAAGAAAGAATTTAATAAATTTTCAAGTATTTCCAAGAGAGAGGATGGATAAGAATGAGTGATGCATTTACAGATGTCGCTAAGATGAAGCAAATCAAAGAAGATATTAAAAACCATGAGGGACAAGTTGTTGAATTAACACTTGAAAATGGTCGCAAACGGGAGAAAAACAAGCAAGGTCGGATTACAGAGGTGTATCAATCCCTCTTTATCGTAGAATACGAAGATCCGAATAATACCTATGTAGAATCCTATACCTATTCCGATGTGTTAACAGAAAAGATTTTGATTCATTATTTGGATTAGTAGAATAAAACAAACATGCAAAAGGCTTTACAAAGCCTTTTTTCTATGATATACTATTTTTTGTGTGAAATAGCAGCAGAGGAATATGAAGCTCGTCAACAGGTACTTTGCAATAGAAGTAACCTTAGCTGTTTAGGCGAAGGGTACCTGCACGAATCAGGATTTCTCAAAGACTATTTCCATAAAATAAAATTTATGGAGGACATTCTTATGTCACGTTATACAGGACCATCTTGGAAACAAGCACGCCGTCTTGGTTTGTCACTTACAGGTACAGGTAAAGAGCTTGCACGCCGTAACTATGTACCAGGTCAACACGGACCAAACAACCGCAGCAAATTGTCAGAATACGGTTTGCAATTAGCTGAGAAACAAAAACTTCGTTTCTCTTACGGTGTAGGTGAGAAACAATTCCGTAACTTGTTCGTACAAGCTACAAAAATCAAAGGTGGAATCCTTGGTTTCAACTTCATGCTTCTTCTTGAGCGTCGTTTGGACAACGTTGTATACCGTCTTGGTCTTGCAACAACTCGTCGCCAAGCACGTCAATTTGTAAACCACGGTCATATCCTTGTTGATGGCAAACGCGTTGACATCCCTAGCTACCGTGTTGAAGTTGGTCAAGTGATTTCAGTTCGTGAAAAATCATTGAAAGTACCTGCAATCCTTGAAGCTGTTGAAGCAACTCTTGGACGTCCAGCATTCGTATCATTCGATGCTGATAAATTGGAAGGATCATTGACTCGCCTTCCAGAACGCGACGAAATCAATCCAGAAATTAACGAAGCACTTGTCGTTGAATTCTACAACAAAATGCTTTAATTTCAAAGATTATCTTGCAAAAAGCCTACTTTGGTGGGCTTTTTGTGTGTTCAGAAATATAAGATTTTGAGAAGCCTTATTTGCAAACTATTTTTAGTAAGGGGGGATTATCTTTTCTGAATTTTGTGAAAAAAATTACAAAAACTATTGCAACCGATGGGTAAATAGGGTAAAATAATACGGTAACTTAAAAAAAGGAGAAGGTTTAATATGAAGAAGAAAGTTTGGCTAGGTGCCTTACTTAGTTTGCTTGCTGCTGTTTTCTTGATTGCTTGTGGAAGCAAATCAGCCAATACAGCAGAATCGTCAACTCCTGCTTCATCTTCTAAAGAAGAGGCTGTTTCAGGAGCATCAGAGAAGGTCTACACAGATCCAGCAGAATTAAAAGAAAGCTATGATGTTGTTGTAATCGGTTCAGGTGGTGCTGGTATGGCTGCAGCAGTTTCTGCTCACGATGCAGGAGCGAGCGTAGCGGTTCTTGAGAAAATGGGAGAAGTAGGTGGAAATACTGCTAAGTCATCTGCAGGTATGAATGCCTCTCAAACAAAATTCCAAGATAAAGAGGGAATCAAAGATTCGAACGACAAATTCTACGAAGAAACCCTTAAAGGTGGTGGCGGAACAAACGATCCAGAATTGCTTCGCTACTTGGTAGACAACTCAGCGTCTGCAATCGACTGGTTGGATGGCATGGGAATTACTCTTAGTAACATCACAACGACTGGTGGTATGAGTGAGAAACGTACTCACCGTCCAGCAGACGGTTCAGCAGTTGGTGGCTACCTTGTAACAGGTCTTTATCACAACTTGACAGAGCGCAAGATTCCAATGTTTGTCAATGCGGATGTAACAAATCTTGAAGAAAAAGATGGCAAGATTTCAGGCGTTGAAGTGAAAATTGACGGTAAAACCAAGAAAGTTGCAGCAAAAGCAGTTGTAATTGCAACTGGTGGTTTCGGTGCTGACCTAGACAAAGTGGCACAATTGAATCCAAAATTAAAAGGCTATGTCACAACCAACCAAGCAGGTTCAACTGGTGACGGTATTGCCCTTGCAGAAGCAAAAGGTGCTGCAACAGTTGACATGGAACAAATCCAAATTCACCCAACTGTTGAGCAAGAAAAATCATACTTGATTACAGAAGCGATTCGTGGAGAAGGTGCTATTTTGGTCAACTCAAAAGGTGAGCGTTTCTTCAATGAATTGGAAACTCGTGATAAAGTTTCTGCAGCCATCAATGGTTTAAATCCAAACTACGCTTACGTAGTCTTTGATTCAGCCTTGAAAGATCGCGTAAAAGCAATCGCTCAATATGAGAAAAAAGGTCTTGTGAAATCAGGTGAAACAGTAGCAGATCTTGCAAAAGCAATCGATGTACCAGCAGACACTTTGCAAACGACTTTAGAAACATGGAACAAAGCTGTTGCAGACAAAAACGATGCAGCCTTCGGTCGCTCAAGTGGTATGGATCATGCTTTAGACGCTGCTCCTTACTATGCGATTAAAATCGCACCAGGGGTACACCATACTATGGGTGGTCTTAAAATCAATACCAATACAGAAGTGTTGAACAAAGAAGGCCAAGCAATCCCAGGACTTTACGCAGCAGGTGAAGTAACAGGTGGTGTTCATGGTAAAAACCGTATCGGTGGTAACGCCGTTGCAGATATTATCGTATTTGGTCGCCAAGCCGGTGAACAATCTGCAAAATTTGTGAAAAAATAATTCAGAAAGAAGTTGAGGAATAGGGATTCTCAGCTTCTTGTTTTTGTGTGATATAATAGGAAAAGAAAAGGAGGGCTTGTATGAAGAAGCGCTACTGGCTATTGCTAGTCTGTCTAGGGGTTAGCTCGCTGTTTTTCTTATTTCCTCAATTGTCTGTAAGAGATTCGTATGTGACAGAAAGTTGGACAGATTCCCAGCAGATTTGGCTAGTGACAGACATCCATTATCTTTCTCCTAGTCTGCATGATAATGGTAAGGCATTTTCCTATATTCAAAATACCGCAGCGGGAAAAGATATCCGCTATAGCAAGGAGAGAATGGATGCTTTAGTGGTCCAAGTCGAAAAAGAAAAGCCCAAGCTCCTGATTGTTAGCGGGGATTTGAGCTTAAATGGCGAGAAGAAAAGCATGGAAGATTTGGCAGGGCATTTTAAGGCTATAGAAGCTACTGGAACAGAGGTGCTCGTCATACCCGGGAACCACGACATTGCGAGTGGTTGGGCGCGTGGATTTAAGGGAGAAGAGCAGGTTCAGACTGACCAGGTAAGCAAGCAAGATTTTGAGAACATTTTTTCAGATTACGGTTATGCCCAAGCTGCTCAGAGAGATAAGGCCTCGCTCAGTTATATGGCAAAACCTTTTTCAAATCTTTGGCTCTTGATGATTGATAGTAATATTTACGCAGACGGATTTGGAAAGGGAGCGCCTGCAACCAACGGGCGCCTCAAAAAAGAAACCTTGAACTGGATAAAAGAACAATTGGAGGAGGCTGAGGCAGCGGGTGTTCAGGTAATTCCTGTTATGCACCACAATGTTTTGGATCAGCATGCTACGCCGACACGTGGATTTACGCTTGACAATGCGGTTGATGTGCGGGAATTGTATAATCAATATGGTATTTCGCTCACCTTTTCTGGTCATATCCACACCCAGCACATTAGCCGATCAGAGGGCAAGCAATCCTCCCTTACAGAGGTCGTCAATGGTGCTTTTTCCATGTATCCAATGACGATTGGACGTCTATCTCTGAAAGAGAAACGCTTGATCTATGATCAGACTCGACTTGACGTCACCTTATGGCACAATAATGCCAATCCTGATTTGGTAGCTCACGAGAAGTATCTGCTCGACGTATTTAACCGAGCTAGTGAGATTATGGTTCATACTACTCTGCATGATGAGGCAGCTTATGACAGGAAATTGGCTGACCAATTATCTGAAATCATGGCACCAATCAATCTGGCCTTCTTTTCAGGTGAGCGCTTGAGTGACGAATGGCTCGAAACAAATGTGTATCGTAGCCCAGCCTATGCCACTCTTTTAAAACAAGAACCTGAGAGTATGTTGGTGGAGTATATGGGCATGATGATAGATGAAATGCACGAAGACCCTGTTAACCATTTAGAGCTTGAGTGGAAGAAGTAAAAAAGCCCGATTGGAGCTGTTTTATTTCATGTCTGTGACAGGTAGTAAGATTTTGAGCTGTACCCAATTCTCTTCCTTGCTGAGGGTTAGGTTACCACCGTATTTTTGAACGATAAAGTCCATGCTTTTTAGGCCGATACCATGGAGATTTTTATCTTTTTTAGAAGTTCTTGGGAATTGTCCTGTGGATAAGTCGAGGTCAGAAGTGTCATAATTATCGAGTCGAATGACGATAAATTGGCTATGTTGAGAGACTTTTAAGGTCATAAGACGTTGTTCAGGCTGGCTGATTTTTTCCACGGCTTCAATCGCATTGTCAATCGCATTTCCAAAAAGAGCAGAGATGTCCATAATGTCCATGAAATGGAGAAGTTGTCCTTGCACGATACAGGTAAAATTGATACCGTTTTGCAAACAGTATTGATTTTTTTGTGTCAAAATGGTGTCAAGGACAGGATTACCTGTTTCAATCTTGGCTTCAAAATGCTGAATGGCTACCGTCATTTCTTGGAGGTATTGTTGTTGCTTTTGCTTATCTGCTTCTTGTTGGATAATATAGAGCTGATGCTTGAGATCATGGGCTTTACGGCTGATGAGGTCATTATTTTCTCGGTAGGCTTGATACTGTTTGTATTGCAATTGAAACATGTTGTGGATTGCTACCAATTCTTCACGGAGATAGCGGTCATATTGCTGGGATTCTTGCGTGAGAAGGAGTAGGATGCCGGAGAAATTAACTGTCGTTCTGAGGATAAAGATACTTGTTGAATCTTGAAATTGGGGTGTTCCAGAGAGGATAAAACCGATATTACTTAAAATAAAAATGGTTAATGAAGTAAAAACAGCGACCCAAACCTCTCGTTTTTCAATACTATTTTGCAGTTCTTCGAGGTTGATTTTTCGATTTTGCTGATAGAAGAGAAGAAAAGAGATGCCAGAAATAATCACCATGAATAGGGCTTGTGTCCACAAGTTATCCACAGGTTGTGAATAAATCGTGAGACAGTAAAGGTGCCAGGAAAGAGAGGCGACTAATTCTGCTGCGATAAAAGCCTTGGCAGTTAAATAGAGTGCAGTCTTTTGTTGTTTTACTCCAAGTAGGTAAATCGAGACAAACATCCAAGAGATGTTAATGCCCATGCCAATTGTCCACAAGAGGATAGGGAATTGACCAGCTAGGAGTTGTAGCAGAATTTGGACAGTAAAGATGAGGAGCAAAATTCTCATTTTTCGTAGCCAGTCCATGTTCATAATCAGAGGGAGGCAAACCAAGCAACAAGCAATCGATTCAGCCAGTGCTGTGTAGAGTCGTGGAATATCAGGAAAGTGTGTCATCATAGCAAGGTGTCTCCGATGTAATTGGTCAGAGCAGTCATGAAATCTTTCTTACGAGGTCGGCTGATTTGCAAGGGTTCACCCTTGATATAGGCCAGATTGCCTTCGATTTTTTCCACATAAGCGAGATTAACAATGTAGCCTGAATTAGAACGAAAGAAGCTCTTTTTATCGAGTAATTGTTCCATATTTTTTAAGGTGTTGCTAATCGTGATGGTCTCTTGTTTGCTATGAATATGGAGTTGGTGGCCGTCACTTTCCAGATAATAGATGTCTTTTTGAGGGATTTTAAAAGTGGAAGCCTTGTTTCTGACATAGAGATAGTGCTGGTCCTCTTCAGGGCTTGGTAGCTTTCGGAGCATTTTTTTGAAATGTTCTTCAAAAACGAAGTTGCTAAGTGGTTTGAGGAGGAAGTCGATAGCTTCAACAGAATATCCCTGAATGGCTACCTGAGAATGGTTGGTTACAAAGACAATCAAGACTTCCTTGTCTACTGCACGAATTTTTTGAGCAGTCGTCATACCGTCCATGATTTCCATTTCCACATCCAAATAAATAATATCAAATCGATGCTGGTAGTCACTGGTGATGTCAATACCATCGTTAAAACAGGTGATATCTACAGGTTGTTTGATTTTTTGGCAGTAGTTCTGAATATATTTACTGAGTCGTTCTTGTTCAATTTTTTGATCTTCTACAATCGCGATGTTCATACTAGCCCTTTCTATCTGTTTTCTTTAGTATACCAAAAATTGGAAAAAGAAAATACTATTTGAAAACAGACAAATTATGCAACCAAAATGACAGATTATGAAGAAAGGGTTTTCACCTGTTGTTTCGTTTGGTAAAGTAGAGATATAAAAAGAAAAGGCTTTCAAGCCATTGAATTAGTTAGGAGGGTCTTATGAAGACTTGGAAAAATACAGGACTAGCTTTAGTTTCTGCTGGTGCACTCTTTAGCGTTCCAGTAGCAGCTGAAGATTATGCTAAATCCTATCAGTCATGGGATGCAGCAAGTATCGTAAAGACAACCTTGATTGTCGCTTCAGTTGCAGTAGTTGCTTTACTGGCATATGCGATTTACCGCATTGTACAGAATAAGCCCTTAAAAACAGTCAAGAGCAAGCTTGCAATGGGCTTATTATCGCTACTTAGTATTGCGATTGTAGGAGCAAACTATGCGGTGAACATGTTTGTAAATGTGATTGATACCTATTTTGCACCATCTTATGCAGATGAAGGTAAAATAAAGGATGCAGAAGCCGTTTCGAAGCAATTGGTGACAAAGATTCAAGAAGAAGGTACGGTTTTGTTAGAGAACAAAAATAAAACCTTACCACTTGAAAAATCATCAAAAGTCAATGTATTTGGGATTTCTTCAGTTGCGGTGACCTACGGTGGTTCAGGTTCAGGTGCTGCGGATGAGTCTAAAAACATCAATTTGCAACAGGGGCTTGAAAATGCAGGTTTTGAAGTCAATGCGGAATTGACAGATTTCTATAAAGAAAATTTACCGAAAAAAGAGGGAACCAATATCTTCTCATTAAACGGTGGAGATTACAATATCTATGAACCAAGCCAAGACAAGTATTCTGCAGAGTTGATGAAGAATGCAAAAGAGTTCTCTGATACAGCGCTTGTTGTGATTTCTCGTAATGGTGGTGAGGGAGCAGACCTTCCTCAGTCGATGAAAGGCTATGAAAATGGTCAAGAAGATAAGCATTATCTTGAGCTTCAAGATGTTGAAAAAGATATGCTTGAAACCGTTAAGAAAAACTTTGATAAAGTGGTTGTCCTAGTGAACTCATCTAATGCAATGGAGCTTGGTTTCCTAGAAGATGAGGGTGTGGATGCAGCGCTTTGGATTGGTGGACCAGGTTCAACAGGTCTTGATGGTGTAGCACGTATCTTAGCAGGTGAGGTCAATCCGTCAGGCCGCTTGGTAGATACCTATGCTTATGATATGGCTTCTGCTCCAACCTACTGGAATACAGGGGACTTCTCTTATACAAATATTACCTATGAGAATACTCCGTGGGGTGCAAAAGAGCCACAGACTTTTAACTATAAATTTGTCAATTACCAAGAAGGAATTTATGTCGGCTACCGTTACTACGAAACACGTTTTGTAGATAATGCGACCGGTCAAGTGGATGAAGCAGCTTATCAAAAAGCAGTTCAATACCCATTCGGATATGGTCTATCTTATACCAACTTCAAACAAGAAATCACCAGCATGAACGAAGATGGTGATGAAATTGAAGTGAAAGTGAAAGTTACAAACACAGGTGACGTTGCTGGTAAGGATGTAGCGCAAGTTTACTATACTGCACCGTACACTACTGGTGGAATTGAGAAATCACACGTTGTTCTTGCTGGTTTTGGTAAAACAGAAGTGCTTGAGCCAGGTAAGAGTGAAGAATTAGCCATTCGCTTTGATCGAGATGATCTTGCTTCCTATGATGAGAAGAAGGAAAAAGCCTATGTCTTAGAGGCTGGAAATTATGACATCAAATTGATGAACAATGCTCATGACGTACTGGATTCTAAGACCTATACAGTTGCTCAAAAAGAAGTCCGCAAACAACGGACATCTGATAAAGCTGAAGTAACCAATGCCTTTGAATATGCAGTAGGTGATGTTAAATATGTCACTCGTAATGATTGGACAGGAACACTTCCAACTGAGCGTACCAAGGACAGAGAGGCCACTGATGCGGTTGCAAAAGAAGTAGAACGTACAAACTTCCGAATTGATGCAGATGCTGAAACACCAGTTGACAAGGTAGAAGTTGAAAAGAATGGTCTTCGTTTGGCAGATCTTGTAGGTGCAGATTATGATGATGAGCGTTGGGAAAAATTAGTGGCTCAGATGACTGTAGCTGAAATGACTTCCTTGATTGGTCATGGTGGTTATGCAACGATTGCGGTTAAATCAGTTGATAAACCAGCGGTAGTGGATCTTGACGGACCTGCAGGAATCAATGGTATCTTCCAAGGTATCAAGGGAATCCAATACAACTCAGAGGTTGTCGTAGCTTCTACTTGGAATACGGATCTTGCTGAAGAAATGGGAGATGCCTTTGCGAAAGAAGCCTTGGCTCATGGAATTGTAGGCCTTTATGCTCCTGCGGTTAATATTCACCGTTCTCCATTCTCAGGTCGAAACTTTGAATACTATTCAGAAGATCCTGTTGTATCAGGTAAAATGGCTTCTGCCTTGGTGAAAAAAGCACTCGACAATGGTGTTTATACCTTTACAAAACACTTTGCTCTTAATGATCAAGAAGACAACCGTGAAGGTGTTGCAACTTGGTCAAATGAGCAAGCGATTCGGGAAGTCTACCTCAAAGCCTTTGAAATTCCAGTTAAAGAAGGTGGCGCAACAGCCATCATGTCCTCGTTCAACCGCATTGGTACTCTGTGGGCTGGTGGAAATGGTGACTTGCTCAATACAGTTTTACGTGACGAGTGGGGCTTCCGTGGAATGGTCATTACTGACTTTGATGGTCAAAATTACATGAGTCCTGACCAAGCAATTCGTAACGGTGGTGACTTGATGTTAACTCCTATAGGAGATGATCCAACAACTCTCTCTACTGGTAGTAAAGAAGGAGTTACAGCCCTTCGTCAAGCAAGTAAAAATATCTTATATACCATTGCACACTCAGCAGCCTTTGACATCTATAAACCAAAAACAAAATGGTGGTTGGTTGTCCTTGTAGCAGCAAATATTGTCTTGGTGGTGCTAGTAGGGCTTGGTCTTGTCAAACTAACTGCAACGAAAAAAGAAGTAGCATAATAAACGAAGAAGTGTGAGGACAGCTAGTCCTCCTCTCTTTTAGAAGGAGAAGTATGAAAGAGTGGATTGCCAAACATCCTGATTTGTGGGAATTTATTAAGTTTAATGTTTTGTCAAATATTGCAACGATTACGAATTTCGCAGTTCTGTGGTTGTCAACAAACTTTCTATTTACTGCTTTTTCAGGGCAAGATTTTCATTGGCTAATTTTCCATTACACTGCAGCAGACCATGGTGGCTTAAATGGATTTCTATCTTTCTTATTGGCTTATGTCGTTGCACAGATTGTGAATTATATTGTTCAGCGGAAATTAGTTTTCGGAGCAGAAAATGATATATCAAAAACCCTCCATTGGTATATCTTGACCGTGGTAGTTGCAGGAATTTTATCCATTGTCTTACCACCCTATTCCACTCAACTATTCACCTCATGGGGTTTGAGTTTAGGTTGGGCCCAAACGGCTGCCAACTGGGTCAATATTTTTGTTCAAGTTGCCGTTAACTATCCGATGATGAAATTTGTCATTATGAAATAATGGAAAATGCTATTCCCCTAATGATGCGTCGTTGGGGGAATTTTTATATCCTTTCAAATGTCGCCAACAGATTATGCCATAAACTTGTCAATTTATGAAGAAAGCGTTTTAATTCTGACAGTTCTTTGCTATGATAGGCTTAGTAGAATAGAAATAAGTGGGGGCAATGTATGAAACATCGTGAGATTATTGAGCAATTAACCTTAGCAGAAAAAGCAGCTCTGATGTCTGGTAAATCAGTTTGGGAAACCAAGGATTTTCCAGAAAAAGGAATTCCGTCCGTTTTTCTATCAGATGGGCCACACGGTATTCGTAAGCAAGAAGGAAGTGGGGATCACCTGGGCTTGAATGCTTCTGTTCCAGCGACTTGCTTTCCAACAGCAGCGACTCTTGCCAATAGCTGGGACGTAGCTTTGGTTGAAGAAGTTGGGTCAGCATTAGGGGCAGAAGCAAGTAGCTTGGGGGTTCATGTGGTGTTGGGGCCTGGACTCAATATCAAGCGTAATCCCTTGTGTGGCCGTAATTTTGAATATTATTCAGAAGATCCGTATCAGGCAGGGAAAATGGCAGCAGCTATGATTCGTGGCCTGCAATCCCAAGGGGTAGCAGCTACGCCAAAACATTTTGCGGTCAATAGTCAAGAGCTTCGTCGTATGGCTTCTGATTCGGTTGTAGATGAGCGCACACTGCGTGAAATTTATCTGACAGGGTTTGAAATTACTGTTCGTGAAGGCAATCCGAAGGCCATTATGTCCGCTTATAATAAAATCAATGGGATTTATGCCAATGAAGATAAACGGTTGTTGCGAGATATTTTGCGAGATGAATGGGGCTTTACAGGCTTTGTAGTTTCAGACTGGGGTGGCTCAAATGACCACGTTCTAGGAGTTGAAAATGGCAGTCATCTGGAAATGCCAGGTACAACAACGGTCGGCCAAAAGGAATTAATCGATGCAGTCCAATCGGGGCGTTTGTCTGAACATGTATTGGATGAGCGTGTGGATGAGCTGTTGCAGGTTGTGTTAGAATTAGCAGCACAAGAAAAGCGCAATATTCATCCTGAGGAACAGCACCGCCTAGCACAGCGAGCAGCAGCAGAAAGTATTGTCTTACTAAAAAATGACGAACACTTGCTGCCACTCCAAGCAGAAAAAACAGTTGCTGTGATTGGTGAATTTGCCCAAAATCCACGTTACCAGGGGGCAGGTTCTTCCCTTATCAATGCTAGACAGGTAGAAAATACGGTCGATAGCATTGCGGATTATCCCTTAACAGTTGTTGGCTATGCACAGGGTTATCAGCGAATTGACCAACAAGATGAAGCCTTGGTGACAGAGGCTCTTGCCTTAGCAAAACAAGCAGATACTGTCTTATATTACATGGGATTGGATGAAATTAGTGAGAGCGAAGGGCTGGACCGTAGTCATTTGAATTTACCACAAAATCAGCTTCACCTACTTGGAAAATTAGCAGCAGTTCATGAGAATATTGTTGTGGTTCTATCAGCAGGTTCGGTCGTTGATATGAGTTGGACGCAGCATGTGAAAGCAGTAATTCATGGCTATTTGGCAGGAGAAGCAGGTGCAAGAGCTATGCTGGATGCGTTGACAGGGGTCGTCAATCCAAGCGGAAAATTAAGTGAAACCTATCCGGTGAATCTGGCAGATGTTCCTTCTTCTATCGATTTTCCTGCTAAGGGAGATTAT
Organism: Streptococcus handemini; assembly: GCF_040984445.1. Taxonomy (NCBI): domain Bacteria; kingdom Bacillati; phylum Bacillota; class Bacilli; order Lactobacillales; family Streptococcaceae; genus Streptococcus; species Streptococcus handemini. The sequence continues at coordinate 34,953 of NZ_JBFRYH010000005.1, read as the reverse complement.
GCTCTCTACCGCGAGGGCCTATACGTCGGCTACCGATATTTTGATACGACAAAAACACCTGTTCAATATCCATTTGGGTATGGCTTGTCCTATACGACCTTTGCCTATAGTGACCTACTCGTTGATAAGGCAGGAATTTCTGTGACGGTAACGAATACTGGGGCGCGTGCTGGTGCAGAAATTGTGCAATTGTATGTTGGGAAAGAAGACGGAACTATTTTCCGTCCCAAAAAAGAATTAAAAGGCTTTACAAAAGTATACTTGGAAGCTGGAGAATCAAAACAAGTAACCATTGCCTTTGATGATAAGACCTTCCGCTACTTCAATATCTTGACCAATTCCTTTGAAGTTGAAGGCGGAACCTATCAGCTTTACATAGGTGCAAGTGTGTCAGATATTCGCTTGGTGGCAGAAGCAACGCAAGTAGCTACGACTGATCAATTGCCTGACTTGACAGGGCTCGAAAGCTATCAGTCTGGACAGGTTCAAAACGTTTCAGATGAGCAATTTGCCCGCCTTCTTGGCCGACCTGTTCCTCTAGAGTCATGGCACATTGGTCAAGAACTTCGTCTAAATGACCCCTTGTCTAAGATGCAGTATGCAAAGAGCGGGCTAGCGCGCCTCGTTTATAAATTGCTATATCATTTATTGAAAAAAGCAGAGCAAAAAGGCAAGCCAGACCTCAACTTGCTCTTCCTCTACAATATGCCATTCAGAGCATTAGGTAAAATGACAGGTGATATGATTGACCAGCAAATGGTAACTGCGATTTTGGTAATTGTTAATGGGCAGTTTATCAAAGGTGTTGGTCAATTGTGGAAAGCTTTTCGTGCCAAACAAGGCTATCAAAAGCAACTTTCCTAAAATTATGGTAAAATAAATAAAAAATCTGCCAGCTTAAGCTGGCAGATAATTCGTTGGTAGGGAGTAGGAGATGACCTTATTAAGTATTACCATTCCGAGTTACAATGCGCAAGAATATCTACATTACTGTGTTGAATCACTCGTTATTGGGGGTGATTTAGTCGAAATTTTAATTGTCAATGACGGGTCAAGCGATCGTACGCAAGAAATTGCGGAACAACTGGCAGCTAAGTATAGCAATGTTCGTGCCATTTATCAAGAAAATAAGGGGCATGGTGGAGCAGTAAATACTGGCATGAGAGAGGCTACAGGACGGTATTTTAAGGTAGTAGACAGCGATGATTGGGTCGATACGAGAGCCTACCTCAAAATCCTTGAAACCTTGACTAGCCTAGAAAGTCAGGGTCAGTCTGTGGATGCCTTTATTTCAAATTTCGTCTATGAAAAAGAGGGACAATCTCGTAAGAAGAGCATGAATTACCAGAATGTCTTACCGACTGATCGCATATTCACTTGGGATGATGTCGGTGCTTTTTCAAAAGGGCAGTACATGATGATGCATTCACTGATTTATCGGACAGACCTGCTAAGAGAAGTGGGGTTGATCTTACCAGAACATACCTTCTATGTGGATAATATTTTTGTTTTTACACCGCTACAAGCCGTCAAGACCATGTATTATCTGCCGGTTGATTTTTACCGCTACTTTATTGGACGCCATGATCAGTCTGTCAATGAATCGGTGATGATCAAGCGGATTGACCAGCAACTGAAGGTAAATCGTATCTTGGTGGACAGTTTGGATTTGGACGCCATTGATCAACCAGATTTGCGAAGCTATTTGCTCAACCATGTGGAGATTACGACCATTATCTCTTGTGCCCTTCTCAATCGAGGTGGAACAGCAGAGCATATGATGAAAAAGCAGGAATTGTGGAAATATATTCAAGACAATAATCCAGCTCTTTTTAAAATCGTTCGTAGTGGCTTGTTGGGGCAGCTGACCAACTTATATGGCTACCCAGGACGGAAGATTTCCAATGCGGTTTATAAGATTGCAAAGAGCATTTATGGCTTTAATTGATAGGAGAAATCAATGCAAAAATTGGGAAAAACAGAGCTAGAAGTATCTCGAATAGCACTGGGCTGTATGCGAATGGCAAGTTTAGATGACAAGGTAGCACAGGCAGTTGTACAGACCGCTTTGGAACAAGGAATCACCTTTTTTGACCATGCCGATATTTATGGAGGCGGGGAATCTGAACGCCGATTTGCAGCAGCTGTGAAAGAATTGGGGGTCCATCGCGAGAAGTATATTCTGCAATCGAAATGTGGTATTCGTAAAGGATATTTTGATTTTTCAAAAGAGCATATCCTAACTTCTGTCGATGAGATGTTAAAACGGTTGGGAACTGATTATTTGGATGTTCTAGCCCTGCATCGGCCAGATGCCTTAATGGAACCAGAGGAAGTAGCGGAGGCCTTTTCAGCATTGAAAAAAACGGGAAAGGTTCGTTATTTTGGTGTCAGCAATCAAAATGTCTATCAGATTGAGTTACTTCAGTCCTATTTGGCAGAGCCGTTGGTAGTCAATCAGTTGCAGTTGTCACCTGCCCACACACCGCTGATTGATGCGGGGCTCCATGTCAATATGAAAGAAGATGGAGCAACAGTCCGAGACGGGAGCGTCTTAGATTATTGCAGATTGAACAGCATAACCATTCAAGCCTGGTCGCCATTTTTGATTGATTTACAAAGAGGAATTTTTGTTGATCATTCAGATTATGCCAACTTAAATCAAACGATTGAGCGCTTAGCGATTCAATACCATGTTTCACGTGAAGCAATCATTGTTGCGTGGATCATGCGTCATCCAGCGAAGATTCAGACTATTGTAGGGTCGATGAATCCAGAACGGATTGCAAAGATTGTAGAAGCTGAAAAAGTGTGCCTTACGCGACCAGAATGGTACGAGATTTACACTAGCGCAGGCAATACGCTGCCATAGTAGAAAGAGCTAGTTAGTGTATTAAGAACCTGTATTCACAGCTCAACAACTCTATTCAGGGCTTATTTTTCGAAATACAGTCAGTATTCCTTTTAAAAAATGCCTTGATTATCGTAAAATAAGCTCCTGATTAGAATTACTCAGCTTATGGATACAGATTCTAAGCTGTCTAGAACGGAAATAGGAACAAGGTTGGGTAGGGTTGCTCATCCTTTTTCTATTCGACAAGGATTTTCGAGAAAATTCACTCGAATTGTTCCCGATTTCCCTGCTTTTGTGATAGAATAGTTAGGTATAAAACCAAGAATAGATGGAAGAGGTATGCAGGTTTATGCTACTCGTTTCCATAATCGGAGAGAGGAAAATATGAAACGTTCGATGTATGCGGGACGTGTTCGGAAAGAACACATCGGTCAAGAAATTACTTTGAAAGGTTGGGTTGGTCGCCGTCGTGATTTGGGTGGCTTGATTTTCATTGATTTGCGTGATCGCGAAGGAATCATGCAGTTGGTCATCAATCCTGAGATGGTTTCTAGTGATGTGATGGCGCAAGCTGAGAAGGTGCGGAGTGAGTTTGTCCTTGAAGTGACTGGACAAGTTGTAGCACGCGAACAGGCAAACCCTGCTCTACCGACAGGTGAAGTTGAGTTACAAGTGTCTAGCTTGACCATTTTAAATACAGCTAAAACCACACCGTTTGAAATCAAAGATGGTATTGAAGCAAGTGACGATACGCGTCTTCGCTACCGTTATTTGGACTTGCGTCGTCCTGAGATGCTAGCCAACTTTAAATTGCGGGCTGCAGTAACGCATAGTATCCGCAATTATTTGGACGAACTTGAGTTTATCGATGTGGAGACACCGATGTTGACCAAGTCAACACCAGAAGGTGCGCGTGATTACTTGGTGCCCAGTCGTGTGAGTAAGGGCCATTTTTATGCTCTTCCACAAAGCCCGCAGATTACCAAGCAATTGTTGATGAATGCTGGTTTTGACCGCTACTATCAAATTGTGAAATGCTTCCGTGATGAGGATTTACGTGGAGACCGCCAGCCAGAGTTTACACAGGTTGACTTAGAAACCTCCTTCTTATCTGAGCTAGAAATTCAAGATATAGTAGAAGGTTTGCTGGCGCGTGTCATGAAAGAGACCAAAGGAATCGATGTGACGCTACCATTTCCTCGTATGAGTTATAGCCACGCCATGAATGCTTATGGCAGTGACAAACCAGATACTCGCTTTGAGATGTTGTTGCAAGACTTGACAGACCTTGTAAAGGAAGTTGACTTTAAAGTCTTTTCCGAAGCTCCTACTGTCAAAGCAATTGTAGTCAAGGGTGCAGCAGATAACTATTCGCGTAAAGACATTGATACATTAACCGATTATGCTAAGCAATTTGGGGCAAAAGGCCTAGCTTGGGTAAAGGTTGCAAATGGTGAATTGACAGGTCCGATTGCCAAGTTCTTGACAACTATTGCAGATAAGTTGACAGAAGATTTACAGTTAGTAGACAAGGATTTGGTTCTATTTGTCGCAGACGACTTAGAAATTGCGAATAATACATTGGGAGCGCTTCGTACTCGTATTGCTAAGGAACAAGGCTTGATTGATGAAACCAAGTTTAATTTCTTGTGGATTGTGGATTGGCCAATGTTTGAATGGTCAGAAGAAGAAGGACGCTTCATGAGCGCTCACCATCCATTCACACTTCCAACAGAAGAATCCGCTCATCACCTAGAAGGTGATTTGGCAAGTGTTCGTGCGGTTGCCTATGATATCGTATTAAATGGTTATGAATTAGGAGGCGGAAGCCTACGTATCAATCAAAAAGAGATGCAGGAGAAGATGTTCAAAGCGCTTGGTTTTAGTGCTGAACAGGCTCATGACCAATTTGGTTTCCTTTTGGAAGCGATGGACTACGGTTTTCCACCACATGGTGGACTTGCAATCGGATTGGACCGTTTGGTCATGCTCTTAGCAGGTAAGGACAATATTCGTGAAGTAATCGCCTTTCCTAAGAATAATAAGGCCAGTGATCCAATGACCCAGGCTCCAAGTACGGTAGCCAACAGTCAATTAGAAGAATTAGCACTTCAGATTCAAACAACTAATGAATAGATATTTTAGAAAACTTCGTATTCGATTCTTGAGAAAAGCTAGGCGCAATCGTTTTTGGTCTGTCATCTCGAGTGTTTCAAAAGAGCGCTATGCAGAGCGTATATCCGGATCAATCATTTATGGACTCTTGTCCAGTATAGCTGTCAATTTCTTTTTCCAACCGGGGAATGTCTACTCCTCAGGAGTGACAGGGATTGCACAGATTGTGTCTGCTATCTCTATGACCTACTGGGGTTTCGAAATTCCGCTGGCTCTGGTCTATTATGGTCTAAATATCCCCTTGCTCCTCATCGCTTGGTATAAGATTGGCAATAAATTTACTATTTTCACTTTTATCACGGTTACTTGTAGTTCCTTCTTTATCCAATTTATGCCCCATATTACCTTGACGACAGATCCTCTCGTTAATGCTATTTTTGGAGGTCTCATGTTGGGGACAGGGATTGGCTTTGCTCTCCGCAATAACGTATCAAGCGGCGGAACGGATATTGTGAGTATCTTAATTCGGAAAAAGACTGGAAAGCAAGTTGGGAGCATTTCTCTGATTGTCAATATCTTGATTATGCTGGCAGCTGGTGTAACCTTTGGTTGGAAGTATGCCCTCTATTCGATGATTGCCCTCTTTGTTTGTAGTCAGATGACCGATGTTATCTATGTCAAGCAAAAGCGCATGCAAGCCATGATTATCACCAGTCATCCTAATCGTGTCATCAAGATGATTCAAAAAAAATTGCATCGTGGTGTGACCATTATCAATGGTGCAGAAGGTGCTTACAACCATGAAGAAAAGACCGTCTTGATTACCATTATTACCCGAGCAGAATTTAATGACTTCAAGGCTATTATGAAGAAGACCGATAAGACAGCCTTTGTATCGGTAGCAGATAATGTCAATATTATTGGCCGCTTTGTCGAGGCTGAGGAATAAGGTTCAGGGTCTTGTCTAAGAATTGACAAGCACAACATATAGTTATATAATCATAAGTATATTCTATATGTTGTGTTTTTTGAATGGAGAAAAGATGAAGAAAATCTATCTTGTTTATATCAGCCTAAGTGGAAATACGGAAAGTTTTGTGAAGCGCTTGACCACTTTTTTACAATTTCAGTCTGATTTGCAGGTTGAGCAGGTGCATGTCAAGGATTTGGTCAAACAGGATATTCCCTTTTACGAACTGGATGCGCCTTTTGTGGCCTTTCTACCGACCTATTTAGAGGGTGGAAATGGCGTGGACAATGGTGATGTTGAGATTTTAACAAATCCGCTAGGCGATTTCATCGCCTATGGAGGAAATGTGGATAAGTGCCTCGGCATTGTTGGTTCCGGTAATCGGAATTTCAATAATCAATACTGTCTAACGGCTAAGCAATATTCCGAACGGTTTGGTTTCCCTGTTCTTGCTAACTTTGAACTCCGTGGTCTCCAAAATGACATCGAACGGGTAGGCAAAAAGATTATGGAGTTGGTGTGATAGAGACTGGTGGACAAACTAGATTGATAAATGAAAGAGAGCGTTCATCCAAACGACACGATCAGTTTCGAATGTACGAAAATCGAAGCTGGCGAATCACTTTTAAGGAAGTTACGGGGTGTGTGCTTCTCTGTTTTATTTAGGGTACTTTTTAACGTCTAGCATTGGGGCCCCTAATCTCTAGGAAAAATCTAAAATTAAAATGAGGGTCAGATATTGCCTTTTTTTTGTAGCATATTATAATATAGATATGATTGTAATTAAAAAGGAGTATGTTAAATGAAAAAGAACACCCCGTCGAGTTGGAAATCCGTGACACGCTATTCCATCCGTAAAGTCGCCATTGGAGCAGTCTCTTTGGCGGTAGGTTCAGCCCTTTTTGGCTCGTTTGGTGGCTTACCTGTCCCAGTAGCTGCTGAGGAAATGGCGAGTGAGCAGCAATATTTTACAGTGGATTACCAATATATAGCTGAGGCAGAGCTAACTGTAGATGAGAAGAAGCAAATCATCGAAAATCTACCAGAAAATACAACAGACCAAAACCAGACCTTTTATCTGGTGTTTCGTGCGAACCAGTCATCTGTATTACCAAAGACAAGTGATGGTCGCTCCTTGCTCGTACCAGGTATGGTTGGGACAAGCTTGTTTGTGGTAGGAATGGCTATAGTAGGGCGGGGGAAGAAGAAGCGCCATGTCATCACAAGTTTGTTCTTGTTGACCAGTATCGGAGCTTCAACGACTGTCTTGGCTTTAGAAAGCCAGATACTATCAGGCTATAATCAGCAATTCAGCTTGCAAAAAGGGCAAGAACTGCCAGATGTAGTGGAGATTCCAGGTTATAGGTATGTAGGTTATCTGCCTGCGACTGCTTTAAGGTCGAACACGGTCGATACTGCCACGATTGATGAAACTTCAGCTACCCTCAGTAGTTCGTTAGCAAACCAGTCAACTTCCTCAGAAGGCCGTTTTTTATCTTCTCTACCATCATCTGCTGTTCAAACGACTACTTCGAGTAAGCCCGTTGAGCCGACAAATCCTACTGTTTCAACCAATCCAAGTTCTCCAGTAGGTACTGTCCCATCGACCGGTCAGCCTCAGCCAAGTACGTCAGTAGATGCAGTTCCACCGACAACTCAGCCAGGCATGTCAGTAGACACAGTCCCCTCAACCACACAATCTCACCCAAGTGTGCCAGTGGGTACTGTCCCACCAACGACTCAGCCTCAGCCAAGTATGTCAGTAGATGCAGTTCCACCGACGACTCAGCTAGGCATGTCAGTAGACACAGTCCCCTCAACCACACAATCTCACCCAAGTGTGCCAGTGGGTACTGTCCCACCAGCGACTCAGCCTCAGCCAAGTATGTCAGTAGATGCAGTTCTACCGACAACTCAGCCAGGTATGTCAGATGATGGGACAGATGCCATTACTCCAAGTCAGCCAATAGAATCGCAAACATATAAGGTAACCTTTATGGTAGCTGGTCAAGTAGTGAAGGCAGAGGAGGTTGAAGCAGGGAAAGCCGCTACGGCGCCAGATGCTCCTGTGTTAGAAGGAAAAGTATTTGTTGGCTGGTCAACAGCCTTTGATTCGGTCACAAGTGACCTTCAAGTAGTTGCGCAGTATAAGGAAAAAGAATACACGGTTCAGTATATAACTTCAACTGGTCAAAAAGTTCATACAGAAACTATCGCTCATGGAGATGTTTTAGCTGATAAGCCTCTTGTTCTCATTGAAGGGTATGAAATTACTGGTTCTGACTATGATGGTTCTCCAATCACAAAAGATATGACTATCATCCTTTCTGTAAAGGAAATTCCGTTGACGATTACGTTTGATCAAGATGGAGAAAGGACGACCGTTCGGGCTTTACGTGGTGAGCAAGTCACTTTCCCGACTCCGAAAGAAAAAGAAGGACATGACTTTGTTCGTTGGTCAACAACTCAAATGAAGTTCGATAAGGATACCACTATAAAAGCTATTTATGCGAAGAAAGAATATCGTGTTCTCTTTAAAGTAGATGGTATGTCACTTACTCTTGCAAAAATTCCTCATGGCATGGATGGAACAGCCTTTGCTACAAAAAATCCTGTTAAAGCAAAACATCGTTTTGTTGGTTGGGATAAAGACCTAACAAATGTAACTGGAGATATGGAAGTAAATGCTATCTTCGAACGTGTATATGCAAATCTGCCTGTCCGTTTTGTTGCCGTAGATCAAGATGGTCAAGAACTAAAAGATCTCGCTACAAAAATCTTTAAAGAAGAGACAGATATCAAGGAAACAGACTATCCTAGTCTATTTGAAATTCCTGGCTATACCTTTGTCAAGTGGGAACCACAATCCGTTACGGCTACTGAAGATACGATAGTAAAAGCGCACTATAGCCAAGATCACTATCATGTTACTGTAAATGATGAACAAGGTCAGGCTATGGAGACCTTTACGAAGACCTATCAAGAGGCAGTCAGCCCAAATCTTGCCCAGTATGAAAAAGAAGGCTACACTCTCACGAACTTTGTGGACGAGAATGGTCAAAATGTTGGTTTGAGCGACATTGCAATCACGAAAGATACCGTGCTGACTCCTGTCTATCGGATAAAAACCTATCGTGTTCAATTCTTTGATGTGGAAAAAGAGGTGGTCAAGACAGAAGTTGTCGAACACGGCCAGTCAGCTACTCCACCAACCCTAAAAGAAGTAGAAGGTAAACGCTTCATCGCCTGGTCTGCATCGTCTGATGTTGTAACGAGTGACTTGGATATCTACTCTAAATACGAAGATATTAAATATGTCACTGTACAGTATATCGTCGAAAATCCTAAAGGGGTGAAACATTGGTCTACAGGTCTTAATTATTTCCCAGTTAAGACTGTAAAGTTAGAGGAAGGAAAAGAATTCGAAGAAGCGCCAAAAACTCTTCATAATGGAGAATTCTTCTTGGAGCAATCTTTAAACGAAGGTGAACTTAGTGGTTGGGTATTTAATGGATGGCAAAAAGAAGAACAAGCTGATGGCTCTATTCTTATGAAAGCTAAAATGAGTGTTGATTACGAAGCAGGATGGAAATTTGCGAAAGCAGATGAATATCCTACTGGATTCAATATCTATAAAACTAAAGATGAAGCAAAACAAAAAATTTATCGCTATCGTGATGATTTCGCAAAAGATTTCTTCAATAAGATGAATGATTATCGTGCTTCTCTTGGGTTGAACAAACTCATTTGGTTGGATGAAACCAAAGCCGGAAGCGATTTGCGGGCGAAGCAAATGCTTTACGAGTACTCACATAAAATTCCGGGGACAAATCAAAGCCAAAGCACACTATTCCCAAATCACCCAGCTGGAGAAAATATTGCCATGAATCACGAGAAAGAGAATGCCGCTGATTACGTTTTAAAACAGTGGTTAGATTCTCCGGGGCATAAGCGCAACATTGAAAAGCCTGATTATGAGTATACAACTGTTTCAGTAGTTGAAGCAGATGGAATGCTGCATTGGGTTCAAAATTTCTTCTTGTACTAAAAATGATTGGAGATATAATGAAAAAGAGTGTACTAGGAATCGTCGTTCTTCTCTGTCTGACAGCTTGTCAGCAGACACCCGCGCCAAAAGAAACGGCGCAATCGACAGAATCTTCTAGCCAGCAGACGACTACGACAGAAACTAGCTCAAGCAGCAGCACAGCAGCTTCTGCGGAAAAGAAGGTGGTGCCTCCTATGGATGTAGCTGCCGTAGTGGCAGGAGACTACAGCTCTGTCCAAGGTTTGTGGCAAACCTCCAAGGGAGAAACCTTGTATTTTGATGCGACCCGAGGCTTGGTAAACATGCCTATCCGACAGGAGACGATGCAGCTACGTGAAGATGGCGCAGCAGGAGGACAGCTCCCTTATGCCGCCATCAGTTTCATCCCAGCGGGGATTGATTTGACCAATCAATTTTTCCAAGATGAATCAGATCAGAAGAAGGATCGCATCAGAGCTGGGCAAAGTCCAGATTTAGTAGCTGATTCATTTTATTACCGAGCAGACGAAGAGTCGATGCCGACCATGACCTCCGTGACGGATGCGGAAAGCAAAGAGTTTCCAGGCTATACAGAAAAGCAAGTAGAAGCGGCTCGCATTTATAGTATGTTGGGCGACTGGAGCGCTCCTAATCTAGTAGTGACTTCAGAAATGCCTGCAGGGACAAAAGTGTGTCTGTATAGTGATTTCGGAAAAAGTTATACGAAGCCGACTCGTATGATTGTCGCTTCACCTGCTTCAACGGCCATCACCTATACTAGCAACGGCGATGGCACGATTACCGTTTACCCTGCACCCGCTAAGTGGCACCAAAGCTCAGAGGAATTGCAGGATAAAGAGTACATGGATCGCTATACCCAGAAGATTTTAGATGATGCTGTGCTCTTAAAGATCTCATTGGGCGTGCCTGAAAAAATTCAAGCCTTTTTGGAAAAAATGGAATTTCAACAGTAACAAACTGTACAAGAACGCTAGTCCTTCAAAAAAGATCCTTACTTTTTAGCTCCTATTCTGATGTACCAAAATCAAAAAACACTAATCAGCTATAAACTGGTTAGTGTTTTTGTGTTCTATCGGTAAGCGTTACTTATCTTCTAAGATACAGATACTTTGGCCAGCAAGAAGGATGTGGTTGCTATCCTCGCTCATTGGTGGGAAGGTGAAGTGGACAGTTTGGTTCACTTCTTTTTCATAGTTAAAGTCAGCGTTTGAAAAGTTAATAATAAACTGAATCCGCTCCGTATCTGAGGTGACGGTGTAGCGTAGGACAGATTCGCTTAGCCAGTAGAAATCACAGCTAGCTTGAATAGCTTGGTAGTCAGCTTGCGCAAGAATAGGGTGCTCTTTGCGGAAGGCAATCAATTCACGGATAAACTGGATATGCTCATGGTAGCAAGCAGCTCTTGTCCAGTCAAGACGGTTAACTTGGTCTGGAATATTGTAGGTATTGTCGATTTCATCTTTGGTGCGGAAAAATTCTTGTCCGCTATGAAGAAAGGCCATACCTTGCGAGATGAGAATCAGTTGTAGACCGAAGCTAGCTGCGCGTTTTTGCTGGTGCGGAGTCCAGTCAGGATTTTCGATATGGAAATAATCAAAGACCGTTGCATTGTCATGGCATTCGATATAATTGACCGATTGTTCAGGGCTGCGAAAATGACTGAAACAGCTTCCTGATAAGAGGTGCTGAATTTTTTCGTGCAGTTGTCTTGTCACCAACTGTTCTGGCTTGAGTAGGACTTTCTTGAATGTATCACGGTAGTCGTCATTAAAGAAGCCAAGTGTTGGTAGTTTTTCAGCATTGTATTGATGCGCTAGCTGATCAAAATCAAGCCCTGTTGTCATTTTCCATCCTTCACCATATAGATAGATATTTTGGTGGAGTGTCCGAAGCTCCGTCTCAATTTGATTCATGGTCTCGACATCAAGAATACCCATGAGATCAAATCGGAATCCATCAAATCCATAAAGGGTCGTCCATTGGCGGAGGGATTGTTTGATGTAGTTACGAACCATACTGCGTTCGCTCGCCACATCATTTCCACAGAAGGTACCGTCTGTACGGAGACCATTTTCCTGATACCGATAGAAATAGCCAGGAACGATACGCTCAAAAGCATATTCTTCAGCGTGGTAGACGTGATTGTAGACAACGTCCATGATGACGCTAATGTCGGCATCATGGTAGGCTTGAATGGCTGTTTGCAATTCACAAATCCGTGCGTAAGGGTCATCTGGATCGCTAGAAAACGAGCCTTCTGGGACATTGTACTGTACGGGGTCATATCCCCAGTTATACACAGCCTGTGGATAATTCTCATCAACACTACCGAAATCATAGAGGGGCATGAGCTGGATATGGGTCACTCCAAGTTTTTTGATGTAGTCCATGCCAAGGGTCATGTCTTCTAGTTGAGGGGATTCAGTCAGACCGAGGAATTGGCTGGGATGTGCAAATCCGGCACTTGCCTGTTGTGAGAAATCACGGACGCTCATTTCATAGACAATGGCTTGTGCAGCTGGTATTTGAGTACGAGCCCGGCGTGGTTTAGCGAGTCTGGCTAGATTGATAACGTAGCTATCACCAGAGTTTGCTTTAGAAGATAGAGCATAGGGATCGTGGACAGAAAGCCACACTCCATTGACCTTGTGGAGATAATGATAGCTGGCGCCGTCTAAATCACCTGTCACAGTTACTTGCCAGACTCCCTTTTCTTGTCGTTTCATGGCATAAGGTGTGCCCTCAAGGACTAGAAAGACAGTTTTTGAGATAGGAGCCCATAGTTTAAACTGAGTGTGAGTTAGGCTATAGTGGGATCCAAGGTCATCGCCGTCATAAGTGAAGGTCTGCTCAAAGAGAGGAGAGCGGACAATGTGTCCATAGGCAAGTTCAGTTTTGTTTCGGTCCTGATCGTAAATAGTATAATCACCCGTCAAGTGAAGGGGGTGAAGACTTGCTAGAAAATAGGTTACGGTCTCACCTTGCTCCATGCGGCTGTGGATAACTAATTCCTCTTCTGCCTGATGAGAGGCAATATGGAAGGTCATATCAGGATGATCAAAGCGTTTCTCAAGCAGAATACGGATGCTTGCTTGGTCATCAAGGTAGGCTTTAAATTGTCGTAAGGCCATGAGCCAATGGCTCCTTTCTAAAGTTCAGTAATGGTATGTGGAATTACACGACGATAGCAAATCTGTTTTTCCTCCTTGCTATCATTGATAATTTGCAGTAGGGTATCACAGGCGACACGTCCCAATTGAATTGCATGAACGTCCACGTAGGCATCGATTGCTAGCTTTGGTTTAACAGAGTCAAAAGAAATAATGGGGAGCTGTATATTGATTTCATTCAGATAATGTAGAATGCCTTCCGCGACCATGGTATCGGTTGTAACAATAGCATCTGGTTTTTGCTTCATGAGTTTTTTCATGATTTTATAACTGCTGTCTTCCAAGAGGAAACCAGAGCTGAATTTGACCTTGCTATCATCAAGGGGAATATTGTAGGCTTTGAGTGCTTTTTTATAGCCTTTATAGCGGTCTTGTGATACCACGAGTTCCTTATTTCCAGCAACAAAAGCGAGATTCTTATACCCTTTTTGGATAAAGTAGCTTGTCGCTTCAAAGGCAGCTTGAATATTGTCATTGTCGACTAGGGAAATAAATGGCGACGCAGCTTTTCCCAAGATCAAAAATGGGAAATTATGCTGAATTGCTAACTGTACGAGAGGATCATCAGGCTTTGAATAAAGGAAAATTAACCCATCTACCCGCCGGCCGTATACCATTTGGGAAATGGCTTCAAGCCGTTGTTTTTCATCTTTTCCGGTACTAATTTGAATAGCATAATTATGGTCGGCTGCGATCTGAGAAATGCCACGTAAAGCTGTTGGAAAGAAGGGGTTTTGATAGAAAATATCTGAGTCATCTGGTAGAACGAGCCCGATTACTTGAGTATAGCTACTGACCAGACTTCGGGCATTGAGATTGGGATGGTAGTTGAGTTCTGCCATGGCCTTTCTGACACTGTCTTTGGTTTTTTGACTAATAGCAGAGCTGTTTTGAATGACACGGGTAACGGTTGAGGGGGAAACCCCTGCTAGTTTTGCAACATCTTTAATGGTAGCACGCATACAAACCTCCTAAGCCCAATCCCGAAATTTCGTTGTGAAAAATACCCAGAGTAAAACAAGGACAAATAAGATATTTTGTACCGTCATGACAGTTGTCACCGTTTGTCCAAATAAACCGACAAAGCAAGCAATCATCGTAGGTAAGCCGAGACAGTTCAGGGCCAGATTATAGCATTCCTTGACGGACTGCAAGTGAAAGAGTTTAGAATTTTTCGTTAGATAGAGGAAGAAGGTTGCTCCAAGGACGATAAAGAGCACGTTTGCGCCTAAAAGAAGAGCAGAAATGAGAGTAATGGTGAGGCTGATAGGTAACCGATTTTGCTGATACCAGGCCTGTGAAATAGCAGCAGTTAAGGCTTCTTTGTTTTGGAAGCTACTTGTTTCAAATCCCTGATAAGGTATTTCGACCAAGGTGGTTTCCCCTTTACGAATGGTCAGCTGCTCAGTATTGAATTGGTAAGTAAAATCAGCACTTTGCGGTACTTTCTGACCGAATGTAACATCTGAATAGGTAGTTGTTCCAGTATAGGTCAATCGCCCGTTATCCAATTTGCTATGGTTAGCCAAGTCTGTCACGACTTGCTCTGTTAAGGGGTCATAAATACCATCGATAAACTGATCAAGCGGATAGCTGCTCAGTTGAACGGTTTGTAAAGATGAGGGAATGACCAGAAGCGCAATCAGAAAAAGCGTTGTAAAGAGACGTTGCCAGAGTGTCATAGCATGTCGATTTGCAAACATCTTTTGCGGTTTTACAAGACTGGAAAAATAAGAAAAGGGGTAGGGTAGCATAGGAGTCCTCATTTCTACTGTCTATCAGTTTTGATTTATTACACTGTCTTGTCAAAACGAAAAGACTAGATGATTTGATTAGTTCTTAGCTCACTTTGGTCAAATACAAGCAGTGCTCTTGATTGTTATTGGATACGCTCGTTTGGTGCTTCTTGCACGTATACCTGCCTTCAGGCAAAAGAAAAGGTGGGACAAAAGATTATCCCTTGTCACCACCACTCGTTAAACCAGATACAAAGTTCTTTTGAAGGAAGAAGAATAAGGTACAGATTGGCAGAGCAATAAGAATCGCTCCAGCTGCAAAATATGCGATTTTCAAATTCTTCGCATCGTTGACAAAGGTCTGAAGACCAACGGCAACGGTATAGTATTCTTTCTCACGAAGTAAGAACTTAGATAAGATGTAATCGCCAAACGGCCCCATAAATGCCCAAAGTGCTTGTACAGCAATCATTGGACGAACAAGAGGGAGAACGATTTGCCAGAAACGTCTGAAGTGTCCAGCTCCGTCCAGTTTTGCAGACTCATCAAGAGAGATTGGCACCGTATCAAAGTAACCTTTCATCAACCAAGCATTCATTGGAATTCCACCACCGACATATAGGAAGATGAGGAACCAGCTTTGGTTGAGGGCATTTAGCATCAAAGCCATAACGAAGAAGGCCGTGAGGGCAGCCATTGTCGGCACCATTTGGATAATCAAGAAGAAAATTAAACTTTGTTTACGAGCGAGGAAGTTATAACGGCTATAAGCGTATCCTGCTAGTACCACTATACTGGTTTGGGCAGCCATTGTCAAGAGGGCTATAATTAAGGTGTTGAAGTACCAAGTGCCATATAGGGTTTCGCTAAACAGTTTGCTGAAATTTTCCAGAGTAAAGTTGATATTTCCATCCAACTTGAAGGCCACCACGTTTCCTGATTTGAAGGCAGACATAATGGTAATCAACAGCGGATAGATGATGACAACAGACAAGACAATCAAGTAGAGATAGGTCAAAGTCTGACTAAGACGACGTTTAAATTTTACGGAAAGTTTCATCTTATACGTCCTCCATTTCAAAGGCGTTTAATTTCTTGAAAGCAATCATGGAGATACTGATGACAATCATCGAAATAATCAAGGTCACGGCTGCCGCCATAGAATATTGTGGAGATGTTCCTGTAGTTAATTTATAAATCCATGAAATCAGGATATCGGTGGAACCAGCTCCCCCACCGACACTACCAGGTCCTCCATTGTTGAAGAGGTAGATGATAGAGAAGTTGTTGAAGTTGAAGGTATACTGACTAATCAAGGTTGGTGCAGCCACCGCAAGAATCATTGGGAAGGTAATACTGCGGAATTTTTGCCAAGGACTAGCCCCGTCAATGTAAGCTGCTTCGTACAAATCGTTTGGAATAGATTGTAAAATCCCTAAGGTCAATACGTAGATATATGGGAAACCAAGCCAAGCTTGCATCATAATCAAAGCGACTTTTGTCCAGAATGGGTCTGTTTTCCATGGAATGAGGAAATTGTCAATAAATGGCAAGAATTTGCTCAAGAATGGAAGAACCTGTGTATTGATTGCCCCCACGCTGTCGTTAAACATATTGCTGAAGGTCAAAATGGTGACGAAAGCAGGGACTGCCCACGGAAGCAAAAAGATAACCCCAAAGATACGTTTTCCTTTGATAAAAGGTTGGTTGGCTACAATGGCTGTTAAAATACCGATGACAATCTGAGCAGTTGAAGCGCATAAAGCCCAAATAATGGTCCAAGATAAGACAGATCCAAAGGCACTGCGGAAGGTACTCAATGACCAGATATTGGAGAAGTTGGCAAGACCAACCCAGTCCAACAAGGCACCCGGTGGTAAATGTTGGAAATCGTAGTTGGTAAAGGCAATCAACAGTGTTACCACGACAGGGAAGATAATCGCAAAGGTCATGGCTACGTAAGACGGAATAATCAAGAGATAAGGAAAACCATTCTCATAGATATTCTGGAACATGCCCTTGAGGGTCGTTGTCACAGGAATGCCACTATTCCAGCGTTTGGCTGTATCTTTTGCGTCTTTTAAATTCAAGGCATAAAAGAATAGGTAAACTGCGATGATGATAAGGTGGAAAGAGCCACGAATCAGCATGAAGAGGGAATTGTCACGTCCCCGTTGGCTTCCGAGTGTGATGAGGTTTGCAATCTCTCCAGAAGCAATTGTCATTAGATAGAGCAAGAAAGCAATCGTTACTCCAAGAAAGATGAAGCCTTTTGCTTTTTGTTTGTTATAGAGTTGTCCAAGACCTGGAATCAAGGACAATAGGAGGGCTTTACTAGGGTTTTGCTGAGTCATCCTAAAATCTCCTTTCTAGTAAGCGATAGTTGTTGACTAGTATATTTGAATAAAAGACTGGGACTCAACCCAGCCTTTTATTCAGTCATTCTGCTTATTGGCCGTATTTTTGTGCAATGGTATCTTCGATCAATTTCACAGCATCATTTGCAGCTGTTTTAGCGTCTTTTTTACCGCTTGCAGCTTCAAAGAGCATATTTGCAGCTGGCTCCCAAACAGTGCTCATTTCAGAGATGTTCGGAAGTGGTTGAGCAGCAGCGAACTGCGCAACAACCGCGCTTGTCAATTCATCTTTTTTACCTACTGCGTATTCACGAGCTTCAGTATTGGCTGGCACTTCGTTTGTCATGTCGTAAAGTGCTTTTTGTTGGTCAGTTGATGTCAAGTAATCGACAAATTTTTGAGCTGCATCAGGATTTTGTGCGCCAACTGGGATAACCCACGCTTTACCACCACCAAATGCTTGGTATTCTTTACCATTTGGAAGGGTTGGAATAGTTGCTACTCCATAGTTTACTTTTGCGTCCTTGTAAGCAGCTGCTTGCCATGGACCATCGATAATAGCTGCAGTTTTACCTTCTGTAAATTGTGTCTTGATAAGGTTAGCTGCTGCTGAAGTATCTTGAAGACCTTGAGGCCATTGACCATACCATGTTTTAGCATATTCAATCGCTTTAACAGCACCTTCGTTGTTTAAACCAATTTCTTTTGGATTAGTACCATTGTCACCGAATACATAACCGCCATGTCCAGCAAGGAGTCCGTAAGTATAGTAGAAGTTTGTCCAGTCAGCAAGGAAGGCTGTTGTTTTACCATTTTCACCTGGGAAGGCGTATTTGCTATCTTTTGCAAGTGCTTCTAGGTCAGCAAATGTTTTTGGAGCCTCGGTAATCAAGTCTTTATTATAGTAGAGAACGAGCGTTTCGATAACAGCAGGTGAACCGTAGACTTTTCCACCATTTGTGACAAGTGCTTTTGTCGTGTCATCTGTCATACTTGTTTCAGCAAGTTTTACTTCTGACAATTGACCTTCTGATCCAAGGCTACCTACGCGGTCGTACGGTGCCATCATCACATCAGGCGCTGAACCAGATTGGTTGTCAAGAGAAAGATTATCAAGTCCTCCAAGGGCATCCCCTGTTTTAACAGAAACTTTTACACCAGTTTCTTTTTCAAAGTTTTCTGCAACTTTCTCGATGTATTCCTTATAACCTTGGTCTACATAGACGGATAAGTTTTTACCATCAGCAGCTGCATCATTAGAAGCTGGTTTATTGGACGAACAAGCCGCAAGTACGCTTGTCGTAGCAGCAAGAAGAGCAACGCTCTTAATCAATTTATGTTTCATATTATCCCCTCCAAGAATAATTGTAGTGTAGTAAAACGCTTACGGTTGGCGCAAACGTTTGCTTGTTAAATTTATTATATCTCAAAATGAATGCGTTTGCAAGTCTTTTTTTGAAAAAATTTAAAAAAATTTGTTAGGAGTAGGTTATCTGTTTCATTTTAGAAAAAACATAGAAAAAACATAGATTCTTATTAAATAGGACTTGATTTGTTAGCGCTAACAGTATATAATGTTAGCGAGCAAACGTTTGCTTGATTGTGAAGGCAAACAAATAGTATATTATAAAAGGAGTTACGACATGAAAGAACGGCACAGTGGGGTTCTACTTCACATTTCCTCTCTACCAGGGGGCTACGGAATTGGTACTTTCGGGCAGTCTGCTTATGATTTCGTGGATTTTTTGGAACGGACCAAGCAACGCTATTGGCAAATTTTACCCTTAGGGACAACGAGTTATGGGGACTCTCCTTATCAGTCATTTTCAGCCTTTGCAGGGAATACGCATTTCATTGATTTTGAGTTACTGATGAAAGAGGGCTGGTTAGAAGCACATGAAGTAGAAGGAATCGATTTTGGAGACAATCCAACTGAAGTAGATTATGCAAAAATCTTCCATGGTCGTCGTCCGGTCTTGGAAAAAGTTGTAGCGCGTATGAAGGAACAAGGCTTTCCGGCAGATTACCAGGGATTCTTAGAAGAGCAGGCTTCTTGGTTGGATAATTTTGCAGAGTATATGGCCATTAAGGAACATTTTGATCTCAAGGCGTGGACAGATTGGGAAGATGATGCCATCCGTAGACGAGAACCAGAAGCTCTTGCCTCTTATCGTAATCAATTAGCAGATAAGATAGACTATCACCGTGTGACGCAATATCTGTTCTTCCGTCAATGGCGGATGTTGAAAGCCTATGCAAATGAGCGTGGGATTGACATCGTCGGAGATATGCCGATTTATATCGCAGCCGATTCTTCCGATATGTGGGCGAATCCACAGTTCTTCAAGACAGATGAAGAAGGTCGTCCAAGTGTGGTTGCAGGTTGCCCACCAGATGCTTTTTCAGAAATCGGTCAGTTGTGGGGCAATCCGATTTACGATTGGGAGGCAATGAAGGCAGACGGTTTTTCTTGGTGGATTGCTCGCTTGCGTGAGAGTTTCAAATTGTATGATATGGTGCGAATTGACCACTTTATCGGATTTGCCTCTTTCTGGGAAATTCCAGCAGGGGAGACAACTGCTGTGAATGGCTATCGTGTAGAAGCACCAGGTTTTGAACTGTTTGCAGCCATCAAGGAAGCTTTGGGAGATTTAAACATCATCGCAGAAGACTTGGGCTCTGTCACTGATAAGGTGATTGAACTGCGCGAAACGACAGGCTTCCCTGGTATGAAAGTCTTGCAATTTGCCTTTGATCCATACGGAGATAGTATTGAAGCTCCACATAACCATCGTCGAAATGTTGTGGCCTACACTGGTACGCATGATAATAGTACGATTCGTGGTTGGTATGAGAACGAAGTAAGTGATCAAGCGAAAGCCTATTTAGATGCATACAGCAACCGTCTCCCAGATGAATCGATTAACCATGCCATGCTCCGCATGCTCTTTGGCTCTGTCGCTTTTATGGCAGTTGCTACCATGCAAGATTTGCTCGAACTAGACGGTTCTGCACGGATGAATCTGCCAAATACCCTTGGCGGAAACTGGACATGGCGCATGACAAAAGAGCAGTTAACAGCAGAAGTGGAAGCCAACCTGCTTGACTTGACGACCACCTACCGCCGTCAGAATGTGAAATAGTAGACAGACGAAAGCAAACAGAGAAAACGCTCTATACTTTTTGTAAAAATCGATTGACAAGCCAAAAATAAAGGAGTATAATCGATTGTAATAAAACAATCATACAGGAGGGATGTGTTATGAAAAAACCAATTCATTTATATATTTTGGTAGTGTTGTCAATGATTTCTACTTTGATTAAAGTATGGACAACTTTCTTTCTCAAATTTGAAGAAGAAAAAATGGGTGCAGTCTTTGATCCTGCAACAGTGAGTGCTCTAAAAACAGCTTTCGCATTTGAGACAAATCTAGCGAACAAAGCTATCGTTATCATCTTGTTTGTGCTCCTGGTTGCAACTATTGTCTTTCTATTCCAAAAGAAAAACGAGTTGGCTTCCTATAGTTATATTACCTATCTCTTTGGCACCCTCTTACGTTCAACCTATTTTTACATCGGGGAACGTATCTTAAGCAACTATATTATGGCCGTTGTCCTCTTTGCGATTTTCTTCGGCTTGACGGTTTTCTTCTTGGTCCGCAAACCAAAAGAAAAACCGTCAATGGAACAGACAGCAACGGATATTTAAAGAAAGTAAAGCTCCTTGGGAATGTCCAAGGAGCTTGGTTTTTACATTTTCTCAGGAGCTTCAACGCCGAGGAGGCGGAGGGCTTCTTTAAGGACAACACCTGTTGCGTAAGCCAAAGCTAGGCGGCTGTCGCGTTCTGGACTTTCATCAAGAATGCGGGTATGGGCATAGTATTTGTTAAAGGCTTGGGCAAGGTTAATCGCGTACTTGGCAATCAAGGACGGATCGTACTTGTCAGCAGCTTTTTCGATGACGTTGGCGAAGTTTTGGAGATGTTTGATAATCTCCCAGCTTTCTGCATCAGTCAATTGGTACTGGTTGTCCACTGCTGGCGTGAAGTTGCCTTTGCGAAGAATGGATTGGATCCGTGCGTAAGCATATTGGACGTAAGGCCCCGTCTCACCTTCGAAGGATACCATTGCTTCCAAGTCAAAGTCATAGCCATTTTCGCGGTCTGTTTTGAGGTCGAAGAATTTGACAGCTCCTACACCAACAGCTTCTGCGACAGCTTCCTTGTCTTCTAAAGTAGGATTTTTTGCTTCGATTTGAGAAAGGGCACGAGAAACGGCTTCATCCAGAGTTGGTTCTAAGAGGATGATATTTCCCTTGCGAGTAGACAATTTTTTCTTGTCTTTTGTCACCAAACCAAAGGCAATGTGAAGCATATCATCACTCCAATCCAGTCCCATTTCCTTGAGAACGGCTTTTAATTGCTTGAAGTGGTTGGCTTGTTCTTGCCCCACGACGTAGATATTTTTAACGAAGTTGTACTGTTCTTTGCGGTAAAGGGCTGTTGCGATATCACGGGTAATGTAGAGGGTTGCGCCATCTGATTTCATGATGAGAGCTGGTGGGAGATTATAGTTTTCCAAATCAACAATCATGGCACCTTTTGATTCTTGCAGGAGGTTTTTCTCTTTGAGAATGTCAATTCCCTTGTCCATCTTATCGTTGTAGAATGCCTCACCTTGAATATAATCAAAGGTAATATTGAGCTTGTCATAGATACGATTAAACTCAACTAGACTTTCATCACGGAACCATTGCCAGAGTTCAAGGGCTTCAGCATCTCCGTCTTCTAATTTTTTGAACCATTTGCGTCCTTCTTCATCTAGTTCAGGATTTTCATCGGCTTCAGCATTGATACGGACATAGAGTTTGAGCAATTCTGAAATCGGATTAGCTTCGACAGCAGCCTTATCGCCCCATAGCTTATAGGCCACGATTAAGAGACCAAATTGTTTACCCCAGTCGCCCAAATGGTTAATCCGAAGAGCCTTGTAGCCCATTTTTTCATAGATATTGGCAAGGGCATCTCCGATAACGGTTGAACGTAAGTGACCAACAGAGAAGGGTTTTGCAATGTTTGGACTAGACATGTCAATTGTGATGTTTTGTCCTTCACCACGTTTTTGTTGTCCATATTGCTCTTTTTCTTCGATGACTTGGGTCAAGGTTGCATGTGAAATAGCCGCCTTGTCTAGGAAAAAGTTGACATAAGGACCAGTTGCTACGATTTTTTCAAACCCGTTAGTGTCCAATTTTTCCACGATGTCTGCTGCAATAGCTTGAGGCGCCTTGCGCTCGACTTTTGCTAATGAAAAAGCTGGGAAAGCGATGTCTCCCATTTCAGATGATTTTGGTTTCTCTAATAGTGCGTAAATAGCTTTTAGATCAAGACTAGGAATGGCAGTTGCGATTTTTTCAGCAACAAGCATTTTTTGATTCATAATAAACCTCCAGAGTTATTCATTCTATTTTAACATATTTCTGCTTTTACGCATGAGAAAACGGCTAAAATTTGTTATACTATTCATACAATATACAGTTTGAGGTAGACGAGTGAATAAAACACAAAGACAAGAAGTCATTCAAGACATGATTCGTGAGGAAAAGATTCGGACTCAGGCAGAGATTCAGCAAGGGCTTGCTCGACGTGGTGTTTCTGTGACCCAGACCACCTTATCGCGTGATTTGCGTGAGTTGGGTCTCGTTAAAATGTATGAGGACGGTATTTCCTACTATACTTTGCCAATTACGCAAGAGGAAATGACCTTTACGCAATTATTGGCGAAATATGCCTATAAGGTAGAGCGTGCGAGTTTTATTTTGGTTTTGCACTCCGAATTAGGTGAAGCGGCATTGATGGCCAACATCATTGATATTGAAAAACCGGCGACAATTTTAGGGACGTTGGCAGGTGCAGATACTTTGCTGGTGATTTGTCGTGATGAGGAAGCAGCTAGGCAGGTAGAAACCGAGATAAAATCATACTTAGATTGAGAGGGTTGAGATGACAAAAGAAAAAATTTCACCCGGCATGCAACAGTATCTGGATATTAAAGCAAATTATCCAGATGCTTTTTTGCTATTTCGTATGGGTGATTTCTATGAATTATTTTATGATGATGCCGTAGAGGCAGCGCAGATTTTGGAATTGGCTCTTACCAGTCGCAATCGCAATGCGGAAAATCCGATTCCGATGGCAGGTGTTCCTTACCATGCGGCCCAGCAGTACATTGATACCCTGGTTGATTTGGGACATAAGGTCGCAATTGCAGAACAGGTGGAAGATCCTAAAACAGCTGTTGGCGTTGTAAAACGTGAAGTCGTTCAGATTATTACACCTGGAACGGTTGTAGACTCCTCAAAAATTGGCTCTGAAAGTAACTTTTTGGTAGCAATGGACCGTCAAGGTGTGACCTATGCCTTGTCTTATATGGATGTCGCAACAGGGCAGTTCTTTGTGACTAGCCTAGATGATTTTATGACCTTGTGCGGCGAGATTCGCAATCTTCGTGCACGTGAATTGGTCATTGGCTATTTCTTATCGGAAGAAGAAGAGCAAATTCTGAGCAGTCAGATGAATCTTCTCTTATCTCATGAGGATACGGTGGCAGATGACACGCAATTACTCGATTCGTCTTTAATTGCGATTGAAAAAAATGCCGCTGGGAAACTCCTGAGCTATGTGTTGAGGACGCAGTTGCGTGACTTGGTCCATTTGCAAAAGGTACAACATTATGAGATTAAAGACTATTTGCAGATGGATTATGCGACCAAGTCTAGCCTTGATTTACTGGAAAACGCCCGGACAGGTAAGAAGCATGGCAGTCTTTACTGGCTTCTGGATGAAACCAAAACGGCTATGGGCTTGCGCTTGTTGCGCTCATGGATTGACCGCCCCCTGATTGACCGTACCAAAATCGAATCACGTCAACGTGTAGTGCAGGTTTTTCTAGATTATTTCTTTGAACGAAGCGATTTGGTGGAGAGTTTAAAAGGTGTTTATGACATTGAGCGCTTGGCTAGTCGGGTTTCTTTTGGTAAAACGCTACCGAAGGACTTGTTACAGCTCGCTCAGACTTTGTCGAATGTGCCTGCCATTCGGACGATTTTAGAGCAGATAGATGAGCCTACTCTTGCTCCCTTGATTTCAGGATTGGATGCCATTCCTGAGCTTCATGCTTTGATTAGTGAAGCGATTGATCCCGATGCACAGGGAACTATCACAGATGGGAATATTATCAAGACAGGATTCGATGCGACTCTCGACCAATACCGCCTAGTCATGCGGGAAGGAACTGGCTGGATTGCTGAAATAGAAGCGAAAGAACGAGCCAATTCAGGAATTAATAATCTAAAAATTGATTACAACAAAAAAGATGGCTACTATTTCCACGTAACCAATTCAAATTTAAATCATGTTCCAGATCATTTCTTCCGTAAGGCAACCCTGAAAAATTCAGAGCGCTATGGCACGGAGGAGTTGGCAAAAATTGAAGGACAGATGCTCGAGGCGCGTGATAAATCGGCTCATCTGGAGTATGAAATCTTCATGCGTATCCGTCAAGAAGTTGAAAAATACATCAGTCGCCTGCAACGCTTGGCACGAATCATTGCAACGATTGATGTACTTCAATCCTTTGCGGTTGTGGCAGAAAACCAGCGCTATGTATGTCCACAGTTTACCGATAGTCGGCAAGTGCTGATTGAGCAGGGCCGCCATGCAGTTGTTGAGAAAGTTATGGGCAAGCAGACCTATATCCCTAACTCGATTGTCCTTGATGAAAGGACAAATATGCAGCTAATTACAGGGCCAAATATGAGTGGGAAATCAACTTATATGCGCCAACTAGGGATGATTGTCATCATGGCACAAATGGGATCCTATGTGCCAGCAGAGCTTGCCACCTTACCAATTTTTGATGCGATTTTTACACGGATTGGTGCGGCAGATGACTTGGTAAGTGGCCAGTCAACCTTTATGGTCGAAATGATGGAAGCCAATAAAGCCATTCGTTTAGCGAGCGAACAGTCCTTGATTCTCTTTGATGAATTAGGCCGTGGAACGGCAACTTATGATGGAATGGCCTTGGCTCAGTCAATTATCGAATACATTCATGATCGCATCGGAGCAAAGACCTTGTTTGCTACCCATTACCATGAATTGACAGATTTGAGTGAAACCTTGACGCACTTAGAAAATGTCCATGTATCAACCTTAGAGCATAATGGTCAAGTGACCTTCTTGCACAAGATTGCTCCAGGCCCTGCGGACAAGTCCTACGGGATTCACGTAGCAAAAATTGCTGGCATGCCTAATGAGCTTTTGGAGCGAGCAGATACCATTTTGCAATCCTTGGAAAATCAAGTCCAAGTACCGCAGATTGCTGAAAAACCAGCTCCCGCAGAAACGATTGGGCAATTGGATCTCTTTAGCGAGAAGCATCCCGCACTCGAGCAGCTCGAGAAATTAGATGTCTACACCATGACTCCGCTTGATGCCATGAATGCATTAGCTGAATTGAAGAAATTAGTATAAGAGACTGGGAACCCCAGTCTCTTCTTTTCTTGATAGAATGATTTTCAGTTAGTGGAAAAAACTGTCTCTGCAAGGTAGTTTAGTCCAGCTTGTATGGTTAGACTGATGATAATTGAACCAATGCTAATGGCAGTTGTAATGATGGGACTATCTTCATAAGGCTCTCCTTTCTTAATAGAGCTTAAATCGTCCATTTTGATTGATCGGCGGTAAAGTTGTCTCTCTACCTTATGAAAGTGAGCATCGTCTAATTCCTTTTGGAGTTTTTTATTTGAGTAAGGCAGTCTTGAAAGGAGTGTGGCATTGTAGGCATATAGGAGAGTAGTAGACGGAAAGTCAGTTGAGGACCATACGCTCACACAGGCATCATCAGGAATTCTTACCCTTAATTGAGGAGAAGAGGTAGAAAAAACTTCTAAATAGTGGCTATGAATGGCGTTGATTTGACGGAAAGAGCCATTCGTATAGAGTTCTACATAGACGATTAAGCGGACAGTGATGGGTCCAAAGTGATCATCTCTGGTTAATCGGTGAAGATAAGTATGGTTTGAAGGAGTAATGGTTGAGTTAGGAAAGGTAGAGTCATCTGCTTTTATAGATGTTGTTGTAGCAAACAAGCAAGCAAGCAATTATTAGAATTAGGGAAGATAATTTTTTCATGAGGCTTTCCTCCTAGGAGATTTTTCTTTAATATAACATATATTTCTATACAAAATCAACTATATTTGTACTGTTATTATATAGAAAATAACCGAATAGGTATCTAAAATAACCATATGAGCAAAGGCTATTGAAATCTGCTTGCTAATACGGTTTAATAAAGACAAGAAAGGAGTTTATATGAAAGTCAGAGTAACAATTGATCCAGCCTTTACAGAGGATCAGGTCAAGATTGAAGTACGTTCTATGACATCGGAAATATCTGATTTGATTGCCTATGCTAAAGACCTAGATAAACGGCAGACGAACCTAACGGTGAAAAAAGGAGAAGCAATTTATCTCCTTGAATGGAGTGAGATTGATACACTTTATGTAGAAAATCGTGTGCTTCAAGTCAAAGTAAGGGAAACTTGCTACCAATCTTCTCTCCGATTGTATCAGGTCAAGGAGATTGTACCTGAATATTTTATGCAAATCTCACAATCGGAAATCATCAATCTGAGGCAAATAGAACACCTACAATTGACCCCAAATGGGTTGGTGAAAATTGTTTTAAAAAGTAAAGCTGTTACCTATTCCTCACGCCGCTATCTAAAACGTATCAAGGAGGCATTGAACTTATGAAATCCTATCTCTATTCTGCAAGTCTTGGCATTACCATTGGTCTAACTATCTCGTTGCTGATGTCTGCTATTTTTGGACAGGGCATCTATCTGCCACTCAATCCTGTATCTACCTTGGGGCAGTATTATTTAAAGCATTTTAATTTGGTAGAAGTCATGTTGATTTCAGTCCTTATCTGGGCAGCTATTGGTCTATTATTTCAAATTGCTGATCGAATTTTCAAGCAAGATTGGAGCTTGGTCAAGATGACCGTGACTCATTTTCTGTTGACAGGGGTTGGTTTTACCTCGCTTGGATTATTAGCAGGCTGGTTTCCCCTCAATCTCACTTGGTTGCTGTTTTTTGAAATGATTTATGTTATCATTTATGTTATCATTTTTTTCATCAATTACCATAATATGAAAAAGCAGGTGACAGCTATTAACCAATCTTTGAGGAAATAGCAGTTTGCAATTCTATTAAATAGATGCTATCATAAACATACTTTCACAAAAGGAGACGAATATGGATCAGAACATCATGCGCTCTTTTAAAAAGTTATTTTATGTTTTGATTGCTGCGGGCTTGGTTAGCGCTCTTGCCTTGGTGATAGAACTGATGAGAACAGGAGTTGGCTATCGTTTGCTGCTCCCCATTGGAGGGTTAGTATTAGTAGGGATTTCCTTTGTGTTTTGGCATCCTATCTATCAAAAAATCAAGGGAATACTGCCTTTCGATCAAAAATGAATGTATAAATAAGGGAAAGTTGGATGCAAGTCCATCCTTTTTTATGGAAATTAGCAAAAGTAACTTAATGTTGTGGTTGATACCTAAGCCCATAAATTAGAAAAGCGAGGTTTTCTTTTGCATGACTCGAGTTTTGTATCACGCCTTTCCATTCTCTCAAACGCCCCGCCTTTATGGTATAATAGGGACATTAGAAAGACGAGAAGATATTATGGCAACAATTATTGAACTACCAGAAGTCCTTGCCAATCAGATTGCAGCAGGAGAAGTGATTGAACGCCCTGCCAGTGTGGTCAAAGAATTGGTGGAAAATTCGATTGATGCAGGTGCTAGCCAAATCAGCATCAGTATCGAAGAATCAGGATTAAAAAAAATTGAAATCAGTGACAACGGAGAAGGAATTGCTCCTGATCAGGTATCTCTAGCCCTTCGCCGTCACGCAACCAGTAAAATCAAAAGTCAGTCAGACTTGTTCCGCATTCGGACCTTGGGATTTCGTGGAGAGGCCCTGCCGTCTATCGCGTCCGTCAGTCGGATTCAAATTGAGACCGCAACAGAATCTACCGCTCACGGACTTGTCCTTGAAGCAGAAGCTGGGCAAGTGACGAGAGAAGAAGTCATGAGCCGCCCTGTTGGCACACGCATCTCTGTGGAAGACTTGTTCTATAATACTCCTGCACGGCTCAAGTATGTCAAAAGCCAGCAGGCGGAATTATCCCATATTGTGGACGTGGTCAATCGATTGAGCCTTGCTCATCCGGAAATTGCCTTTAGCTTGGTCAATGAAGGGCGAGAGTTGATTCAAACGGCAGGAACGGGCAATTTGCGCCAAGCCATTTCAGGTGTCTACGGCATCGCATCGGCTAAAAAAATGGTTGAGATTACAGCAGAGAACTTGGATTTTCAGGTGTCTGGCTATGTCTCGTTACCAGAGCTGACAAGGGCAAATCGCAATTACATCAGCATCTTTATCAATGGGCGCTACATTAAGAATTTCTTGCTCAATCGTGCGATTTTAGATGGTTATGGTAGCAAGCTCATGGTCGGTCGTTTTCCGCTCGCTGTGATTGCTATTCAGATTGATCCTTATTTGGCAGATGTCAATGTGCATCCGACCAAGCAGGAAGTGCGGATTTCGAAGGAAAAGGAACTGATGAGCCTTATTCATGAGGCGATTGCAGCTGCGCTCAAGGAGCAAGATTTGATTCCAGATGCATTGGAGAATCTCGCCAAGTCTAGCACTAGGAAAGCGGTAAAAACAGAACAAGTCACACTTCCGCTAAAAGAGAGCAACCTTTACTACGATACTGTTCGGCAAGATTTCTTTCTCAAATCAGAAACGGTTTCAGAAGAAATCAAAGAATTGGAACCTGTCAAAAAAGTTGACAACAAACTTGACAAGTCTGTCAATATTAAATTTGCTCATAGAAAGGAAGTTTTCTCAGCTAATCCAGAGCATCCAAGTCTTGAAAGAAAAGAATTAGCCAAGTTAGCAGATCGCTTAGAAAACGAAGAAACATCGACTTTTCCAGAGTTGGAATATTTTGGTCAAATGCACGGTACCTATCTTTTTGCACAAGGAAAATCAGGACTGTATATTATTGACCAGCACGCAGCTCAAGAGCGTGTTAAGTATGAAGAATATCGTGAGAGCATTGCTGATGTAGATGCTTCTTCTCAGCAGCTATTAGTGCCCTATATCTTTGATTTTCCAGCAAATGATGCTTTATCGCTTAAACAAAAACTAGATTCCTTACGTCAAGTTAGTGTCAACTTAGAGGAATATGGTGTCAACCAATTCATTTTACGCGAACACCCCATTTGGATGAAAGAGGATGAGATTGAATCTGCTGTCTATGAGATGTGTGATATGCTCTTACTCACAGATGAGGTATCTATCAAGCGATATCGAGCAGAATTGGCGATTATGATGTCTTGTAAACGCTCAATTAAGGCTAATCATGCCTTAGATGACTACTCAGCTCGGCACTTATTGCGCCAATTAGCGACCTGTAAAAATCCCTATAATTGTCCACATGGGCGACCGGTATTGGTTCATTTTACAACATCCGATATGGAAAAAATGTTCCGACGCATTCAGGAAAATCATACTAGCTTGCGGGAACTAGGAAAATATTAGAAAGAAAGAGACGATGTACGATTATCTCAAAGGAATTTTAACAAAAATAACAGCTAAATATATTGTAGTTGAAGTTGCAGGAGTTGGCTTCATCTTACAGGTTGCGAATCCCTATGCCTACTCAGGTAACATGGATCAACAGGTGACAATTTACACTCATCAGGTTATTCGCGAAGATGCCCACCTCTTGTATGGCTTTCGGACAGAGGCAGAAAAATCTGTCTTTCTGAACCTAATTTCTGTATCAGGAATTGGCCCTACAACAGCCCTTGCGATTATAGCAGTAGATGACAATGACGGTTTAGTGCGTGCCATTGAACAAAAGAACATCACCTATTTGACCAAATTTCCTAAGATTGGGAAGAAAACGGCTCAGCAAATGGTTCTTGATTTAGAGGGCAAATTTGTCTTATCAGAACAAGCTGAAGTTCCAAGCCTGTCTGTTGAGGAATCTAATAATACCGCCCTTAATGAAGCGATGGAAGCGATGGAAGCCTTAGGCTATCGTCCAGCTGAGTTGAAGAAAATCAAGAAATTCTTTGAAGGAACGACTGATACTGCTGAAAATTATATCAAGTCAGCTCTTAAAATGCTCATGAAGTAGGAACTGCGGATGAAACGATGTGGTTGGGTAAAAGAAAACAATCCTCTGTATGTAGCCTACCATGATGAGGAATGGGGACGATCTGTCAAAGAAGATCAAGTCCTTTTTGAACTGCTATGCCTTGAAAGCTATCAAGCTGGTCTATCATGGGAAACTATTCTCAATAAACGGGAAGCTTTTCGCCAAGCCTTCCATGGGTATGATGTGCAAGTAGTTGCGCAGATGTCCGATAGTGAATTGGAAAGTTTGCTAGACAATCCAAATATTATACGGCATAGGGCAAAGATTTTTGCAACACGCCAGAATGCGCAGGCTCTTCTCAGAGTTCAGAAAGAATATGGCACCTTTGCAGCTTATCTCTGGTCTTGGGTTAACTTTACACCGATTGACAATCGTGTAAAGGACTTCCGAGAAGTACCGAGTAAGACAAGTTTATCAGAGAAATTATCTAAGAACTTGAAAAAACGAGGTTTTACCTTTGTTGGTCCAGTCTGTGTCTATTCCTATCTTCAGGCGGCGGGTCTTGTTAATGATCATGAAGTGGATTGCGATTTTCATTAAAATCCTATGGAAAAGCATTTTGGCATATCTCGTCAAAGGATTTGGTCTCGACAGGTTTCATTCGCTACTGTAAACTGAGGAGGAAATATGACAATAGGACAAGTGATAAAAAACGAGCGACTAAAAGCGGGTCATTCACAGGAGTATCTCGCTACAAAATTAGGTGTCAGTCGCCAAACGATTTCCAATTGGGAAAACGAGCGAACCATTCCAGCAGCTGATTACCTAAAAGAACTGAGTCAACTCTACGGCTTCTCCTTTGATGCCTTGATTGGGCTTGAAATGCCGATTTACAATAAGAAGAAGTTATTTTTTAAATATGGCTTACTAATTCTAATTTCTACTTTGTTGCTCATAACAAGCGAGAAGAGTCTGGTCTTCTATGCCTATTTGACAGTCGGCGCTATTTTTATCCTTTTTCTAGCGGATATTTCAAAATTCATCAGGAAAAAGGTGGCTTTATGGAAAGACAAAGAAAGTCAGTTGTAGTTTTTGTAATCTTGTATAGTGTGATGTTTTGGGGACGTTTGGGAGATTGGCTCTTGTCAGCAACACTCAAAGGTCCTATTACATTTGCAGTTTATACCGCTTTATGTATTATAGGTGTCTATGTTTATCGGGATAGATTTGTTGAAAAGGCAAAGTGGTTGAAAAAACACCCTTTGAAGGCACTCGGAATCGTATTGTTAAGCTTACTTTTCTTTTTTGTAGCTGCTATTCTCTTTTCAATTATTGAAGATGTGTTGAGACAGTTCGTTCATGAAAGAGCAGAATTGAGCAATGATACGGCAATATATACTGCGGTCAAACAGTATCCAGTATTTCTGATTCTTGGTGTAATGGGCGTCCTAGGTCCAATTGTCGAAGAATTGATTTACCGTCAATTTTTGCTTGATTTTCTGCCAAATTATATGTCTCAAAGTATAGCTGTTCTTATCTCTTCGGTCTTATTTGCGGTTTTACATGTTCATCATCTTCAGCTGACAGAATTTATTGGTGTTATCGGTCATTTTGGTGATGGACTAGTCTTTGCTCTTGCTTATTTAAAAACCAATAAAAATATCTATTTTCCAATCTCGCTGCACGTCCTAAATAATCTTATGGGCTTGTTAACGATAGTGCAAAACATTTAAAAGAACCGCTTGGTTCTTTTTTGTGTTATGATGGTATCATTAAGAAAATCTTTTACGAATAATAAGATAAGGAGGTTCAGATGAAAGCAGAGTTGATTGCGGTAGGTACCGAAATTCTGACCGGACAAATCGTGAATACAAATACTCAATTTTTATCGGAAAAATGTGCAGAATTAGGTATTGACGTCTTTTTTCATACAGCAGTTGGCGATAATGAAAAACGGCTCTTGTCTGTCCTAGATGTGGCGAGTAGGAGAAGCGAATTAGTCGTTCTTTGTGGTGGACTAGGGCCAACAGAAGATGACTTGACCAAGCAGACACTAGCAAAGTTTTTAGGTCGAGACCTAGTCTTTGATCAAACAGCCTTGGTAAAGTTAGACCGTTTTTTTGCAAGTAGAAAAGGTCGTGTTCGGACAGCGAATAACGAACGGCAAGCTCAGTTGGTAGACGGTAGTACGGCACTTCAAAATCCAGCAGGTTTAGCGGTTGGCGGCTTAATCGAACAGAACGGCGTGACCTATGTTGTATTGCCTGGTCCCCCAAGTGAGTTAAAGGCTATGTTTACAGAAAGTTTACAACCTCTATTGGTGCATTCCAATGAAAAGCTATACTCTCGTGTTTTGCGCTTTTTTGGCATCGGTGAAAGCCATCTAGTGACTATTTTAGAGGATTTAATTGACTCTCAATGTGATCCGACCCTAGCTCCATACGCCAAGACAGGAGAGGTTACCCTACGCCTGTCTACGAAAGCAGATAACATTATTTTAGCCAATGAAAAACTAGATCAAATGGAAAAAGAGATTCTTGCGCGAGAAAATCTTGCTTCATGCCTTTATGGGTATGGAGAAGACAACAGTCTAGCTAGGATTCTAGCTGATGAATTGGAAAAACAAGACATCACCTTCGCTATTGTAGAAAATCTAACCGCAGGTTTGCTTCAAGCTGACTTGACAATTTCTTTACAGGATCGTCAACGATTTAAAGGTGGTGTTGTAGTATCAGATTCAACTTGTAATGGTGCAAAAGCAGAAGAGATGGCAAATAGCGTCTGTAAAAACTTGGGGGCCGATTTAGGTTTGGCGCTACTTGGCAAGATAGATCCCGAGTCGCAAATTGATAATATCATGGCGCGTTTTTACATAGCCATCTGTTTCGACAATCGAACGATAGTGACGGAGGTTGAATTGGGTGGATATACTGAACAACATATGCGAAAAATTGCGTGTTTGCATGCGTTGAGTGTTGTGCGTAAGATTTTGTTAAAGCATAAAAATTTGCTATAATGAGCTGAGAATTAGAAATAGAGGAGAAAGAAATTGGCGAAAAAACCAAGTAAAAAATTAGAAGATATTACTAAAAAGTTTGGTGATGAACGCAAAAAAGCCTTAGATGATGCCCTTAAGACCATTGAAAAAGACTTTGGTAAGGGTGCTATCATGCGGTTGGGAGAGCGCGCTGAACAAAAAGTACAGGTGATGAGTTCAGGAAGTCTATCTATTGATATTGCTTTGGGTGCTGGTGGTTATCCGAAAGGGCGGATTATTGAAATTTATGGTCCTGAGAGCTCTGGTAAGACGACGGTAGCTCTTCATGCAGTTGCTCAAGCGCAAAAAGAAGGTGGGATTGCAGCCTTTATTGATGCTGAGCATGCCCTTGATCCAACCTATGCTCAAGCGCTAGGTGTTAACATTGATGAATTGCTCTTATCACAACCAGACTCTGGTGAGCAGGGACTTGAAATTGCAGGGAAGTTGATTGATTCTGGTGCTGTTGACCTAGTGGTAGTTGATTCGGTTGCAGCTCTTGTTCCTCGTGCTGAGATTGACGGTGAAATGGGAGATAGCCATGTTGGTTTGCAAGCTCGGATGATGAGTCAGGCGATGCGCAAACTATCTGCTTCAATCAATAAAACCAAGACCATTGCTATTTTCATCAACCAATTGCGTGAAAAAGTCGGTGTGATGTTTGGCAGCCCTGAGACAACTCCTGGTGGACGCGCTCTAAAATTCTATGCCTCTGTTCGGATGGATGTTCGTGGAAATACTCAAATTAAGGGGAGCGGAGACCAAAAGGATACCAACGTCGGAAAAGAAACCAAGGTTAAAATTGTCAAAAATAAGGTGGCTCCGCCATTTAAGGAAGCAGTTGTTGAAATCATGTATGGTCACGGTATTTCACAGACCGGTGAGTTAGTTGAAATTGGTAGCAATCTTGGTATTATCAAAAAGGCTGGCGCTTGGTATTCTTACAATGATGAGAAAATCGGACAAGGTTCAGAAAATGCAAAAAAATACTTAGGAGAACATCCAGAAATTTTTGCAGAAATCGACCGAAAAATTCGTGTTCACTATGGTTTGATTGAAGACTCAGAGAAAATAGAGGTAGTCGAAATGGCAGATAAAGAAGAGAAAGCCGAAGAGAATAAGGACGAAATCGCAGAAATCCAAGATGTTGTTCTTGATTTAGATGGCGGCATTGAGTTAGAAGATTAAGGTGAACAGCTAGGAACATTCCTAGTTGTTCATTTTTTTGCTAGGATCAAATGGTCTTATTCTCCAAATGCCTGATGATTTATTGCTTTTTACTGAAAAATACGAAAGTTCTAAAATGAAGTTAGCCAGTCAAGGGTATTAAAAAACATCTCAGAGAGATATAATTGTAATCACCACAACAACAATTAGAAAGACTCTGAGATGCAACACTATTATACACCAAAAAGAA